>JACAEG010000175.1 GCA_013388965.1 Pseudorhodoplanes sp.
CAACCTGCGCGTCCACCATTCGATCTCGGACTTTCGATGCATGTTGCGGCTCTGTCACGTGGTGTGGCCGCTCGGCGACAAATCCGGTCCGGTCGCGTCCGCATGCAGACGCAGGCTACATGCCGGGAGCGACATCGCCAAAGGAGACGGCACGGCATCGCTGGATCAGATGCCGTGCCGTCCTGTCGCCGGCTCAGGTCCGCCGCATCGTACCGGCGTCAGCTTGCCCCCTGAATCTCCGGGCCCGGCTTCCAGCGCTGCAGGCCCTCGGAAATGATCTTCATCGACAGCATCGCCGACTGGCTCAGCCCGGCATAGCCGACAATGTCGCGGCGGACGCGCTCGCCCTCGCGATGAAGGAGGTCGCGCATGGTTTGCAGTTCGCCGATCACGCGGTCGATTTCTCCAACCGAATTTCCCGATACACGCTGGATCAGATTGGTGAGCGTCTCCGGGGTCTGCTCGACGGTCTCGGCCCGCCGCCGCCAGAAGGCAACGTCGCGATGCACGACGTCGCGCATCGCGACTTCGAATTCCGCGACCGACCTGGTCGATTCATCCGCGCGCTGGATTTCGTTGGCCTGCATGTCCCGCTCCTTCCATTGCGCAGCCGCGCCCCGCCTGTGCCGCGCTCCCGATGCGAATTGCGGCATGCCAACTTGTCCGCTTCGGTACGCGATCATGACCGCAAGCGGGCGGGTGCAGGGCAATTTTGATCGGAAATACCGCTTCCGGAATTGGTTCCGCGGAGACGCAGAATTCTTTCGCGCGGCCATGCGCAACGATTATGCACGCACCGCGTTACCGCGGCACCAAACGAGGAGCATTCAAATGAAAGCGATCATGTTGGGAACGATTGCTGCCGTCGCGGTCGCATGCGCGATGCCGGCCGCGGCGCAGATCCGGGTGGAAACGCCGGTGGGCGGCGTGCGCATCGGCGACGGCCATCGCGACTATCCGCGCTACCGCGCCGGCGTCGACGCCTATGCGTCGTGCAAGACGATCAAGACCCGCACCGTCCTTCCGAACGGCCGCGTGATCGTCGAGCGCAAGGAAGTGTGCCGCTGACATTGCCGCCCAGTCACCGGCATTGGTGGGACCAGCCAAACGGCCTCGCATCTGCGGGGCCGTTTGGCTTTGTTGCCACCACATTGCCGGAATGCTGTTCCTGCATCCGGGTGAAACCGGCCCGGACTCGCCGGTCACATTCCGGAGGGAGACGGAAGGCGAATCACCATGAATACACGCATGCTTCGGTATGCATTGGCTGCGATTCTTCTTGCGGGCGCATTGCAGGCTGCTGCGGCGCTCGAGAATGTACCGACAATCGATACCGATCGGATGTGCCGTGCGGCGGCCGCGGCAGACGTGATGTCGGTCAGGGACGGCAGCGATCCCTGTATCGAGGACGAGATCGCGGCGCGGGATCAGTTGCAGCGGGAATGGCGGGACTTTCCCTCCTCCGACCGCGCCTATTGCGGACGGCTCGCCACAATGGCGGGCGTTGGAAGCTACGTGCAAATGCTGACCTGCCTGGAGATGGAACGCGAAGTGCGGATTCTCCGCCAGCGCGAGCAGACCGGGTCGACGGGCGGCGCGCGATAGGCGAGTGCGCGGGAAGAACTCGAAAACAAGGGCGCAGGCGCCGAAGAGCGGCCGGCAGCTTTCCGCTGCCGGTCCGCAATTCGGGAGTGCGACCCTACTGGTTCGTCTGCACCAGGCCTTCGCGGCTGGCGTCGGACGCGATGTTGCCCGGGTGGCGGTCACCCGAGAATTGCGCCGCATAGGCCGCGCGCGCATCGGCATTGGCAGTGTGCCGTGTGGCAGCGGACGCCGACGAGATCGCGATCAGCGCGACGGAAGCGGCGGCCAGGGTGGTCTTGAGAACGGACATTGTCGTTTCTCCTTGTTGAGCTTCTCTTTCGACCCCTCACGGCGGGGGAGCTAGGCAGCGCAGGCCGCCGCCGCCAGACGCGAATTCGCTGCGGCGCATCAATCAATTGTGAAAGGCAATTTTTACGTTGGAAACAGAAGGGTTTCCGATCGTCGCATTCTTGTCGCGACGCAGCATGGGCCGGCTGCAGATGCGGTCATCGACGCGCTCCGTTTGGCGCGCGCGCAGGCCCGCGAGGACAATGCCCAGACCGAAAAAGCTCGGGAATGCGGCGCGAGAGAATCTCGCCGCGCAACGCGCCGGGTGACGCCCGGCAATCACCGCCGCCGCGCGCAGCGCGGCGACATGCGCCACGCGCGCCGCGGAAAGCCCTGCCTAGCTCTTCTTGCCGAACGGCGCAGCCGCGTTGCCGCCGGACATCTGGGAGGACTTGTAGGCGGAGAGCTGCTTCGGCTTGTCCTTGTCGGCCTTCGGCTTCTTCTTTTCCTTGCTGGAACGCATCTGTCCCTTCGCCATGCCATCCTCCTGTCAGAATCGGTCTGAGGACCGCGCGCGCGGAGATTATCACTGCCCGCAAAAAGCGCGAGAGCGTGGCGGGGACCGCGGGCACCGCGCATGCAAGGGAGATAGTCCTGCCGCCGGGCGCCGCCGCCCCGAAAGGCTAGGTGCGCGGAGGCCGCTCCCTGGCCCGCCGGACCCCTCGCTTTTGACGCCGGACGCCCCCATATTAGCTTCCGACCATCATCGTGCATTCGGATCATTGCTGTCTCTGGCAGGCGTTTTGTCCGGGATGCCGCATGCGAAGCGGCAATTTGGCCGTTTCCGCGAAGGAGCAAGCAATGTCGCAGGACACCCAGTCGATCAACCGCGTCCGCGCGCAGGCGCGCCTGGCCCTTGAGGGCTTCGATTATTCCGCCCCCGCCGAGCTGTTTCCGAGCCGCAGCCGCAAGACGCGCGGGCCGGTCGCCTACAAGCGCTTCGACACCAGCGCGGAGGCAATCCGCTATGCGGTCGAGCAATTGCCGGAGTCGGCCCTGCGCGGCGCCTATCTCGAGGTCAACGAGACCCGGCTCAGCCACACCGAAATTCTTTACCTTTACGAGCACGACAGCTATCCCCTGAAGCGGCTGGCGAAGGCGAGCTGACACCCGCGTTAACGGCACATCAGCCAATTTCGGGTTCGATGGTGCCGCGCGGCGCAGCGATTGCGCAGCCGGAGGATGGACATGGCGATTCCCGTTTTGCCGCTTGCCCTGATCGTGCCGCTCGTCATCGCCGTCGCCGACAAGGTGCCGACCTTCAACACCGAGGCGACGTGCCGCGGCGGCATGGGCTCGCCCGGCCTCGATGAGCGCTATGGCCGGTGCATGAAGGAAGAGGCGGACGCGCGCGCGACGCTGGAGGCGCAATGGGCGCAGTATCCGGGCGGCGACCGGTCCCTCTGCACCCAGACCGCGAGGATCGGCGCGCCGAGCTATGTCGAGCTGCTGACCTGCCTGCAGATGCAGGCCGAGGCGCGCAAGCTGCCGAAAAATTGATGGATCGGGCCGATCGCCGATCGGCCTGAGGCGGAACGGCTCTCCGCGGGGAACGTTGCCCAGGCAGCCCACCCCGCAGGGAGTTCTGTTATGCGCCTTTTCCTCTCCGCCGCGGCCCTGGCCGCCGTGATGGCCGTATCCGGCCCCGTTTCCGCCCAGCAGCCGCAACCGCCCGCCGACGCCCGGCAGCAGAAGGCAGGCGAGAAGGCGACGCAAACGCCCCAGGGCAGGGCCGGCGCCGAAGAGCCGTCGGCGCATGTCCCGACCGACCGTCCGCTCGACACGGAGCCGCTCGTCGACGGCAGGCTCGCGGCGCCCGGCGCGCCGGCCGACAGCCAGACCGTCCCCGCCAAATTTTCCGCGCGCAATGCCTGGGTCGACAGCCTGCCGATCATGGCCGCCGCGCTGATCTGGCTCGACGAGGCGCAGAAGCGCGAGATCGCGCAAGGCGTGCGGGCCGCGAACGTGCCTGCCGTGGAAAGCGACGCCAGGCCCTCGGAAGAGATTGCCGGGAATCTTGCGCTGCATGAATGGCCCGCGCCGCTGGTTTCCGTGATCCCCGACCTTCAGGGCTACCACTATGCGCGCACCGCCGACCGCGTGCTGATCGTGCGCGAGCCGGGCGGCGTCGTGGTCGGCACGATCCCGCTCGCGGGCACGACCGGCGCAGCGACGAAATAGTCTTTCGTGCATCGGCGACGCAGCGCGACGGGCCGGCGCATGGCGGCGCTTCTTGCGTGCGTCGCAGGCGAGGTCTCCGTCGCGGGCGTGTATCGGTTTCTGCATCCGCTCACTGTCGTCTTTGCAGGCGCGACCGCGCTGGTGCAGGCTGCGTCGACGTGCCTGCATGCGCGCCCCGGAATGACGGCGCGCGTCATCGCCCCTGTTGTTTCAGACGCGGGGTACGTCTCCCGGAAAAGGTGAGGGGAATGGCGCGCCGGCAGGCGCGGGCATTCCGCAATCGCGGCCTGTCCTGCGACAGACCGCCGCCTTCCGGCGCGCCACCCAGACAAGCTTGCGCAGTCTGGGCTTATTTGGCGGCGACTTTTCACCCCGGGACCGTGCTTCCGCAGGCGGAGCCCCACATCAGTGGGAGCTGATCCGGCAGGCTTTCGCCCGCCTTCATCCGGCCCGCGTCCAGCCATCGAAGGCGGTCCCCCGTAGTGGGGACGGACGGCGACCCGGGGCGTCCCGGGGGCGCAGGCCACGTCCGCCCGCGCCCGCAGGCGCCGCATCCCGCTCCACTCCAACGACGCCTCGCGAGAGCGCCCCTCGGTGAACGGGATTTA
>JACAEG010000357.1 GCA_013388965.1 Pseudorhodoplanes sp.
CGCGCCTTCGGCGCGGCCCGGCGATGACAACATACGGAAAAACATATGCTGCGTCGGCGACGACGACCAGTCGATCTATGGCTGGCGCGGCGCGGAAGTCGACAACATCCTGCGCTTCGAGCACGATTTTCCGGGCGCGGTTGTGATCCGGCTCGAGAGAAACTACCGCTCGACCGGCCACATCCTCGCGGCCGCGTCGCATCTCATCGCCCATAACGAGGGCCGGCTCGGCAAGACCCTGCGCACCGAGGACGAGCTCGGCGAGAAGGTCACCGTCACCGGCGCCTGGGATTCCGAGGAGGAAGCGCGCTCGATCGGCGAGGAGATCGAGGAGCTGCAGCGCCGGAAGCACCGACTGAACGAGATCGCGATCCTGGTGCGCGCCTCGTTCCAGATGCGCGAATTCGAGGATCGCTTCGTCACGCTCGGCCTGCCCTATCGCGTCATCGGCGGCCCGCGCTTCTATGAGCGCGCGGAAATCCGCGACGCGCTCGCCTATCTGCGTGTCATCAATTCGCCCGCCGACGATCTCGCCTTCGAGCGCATCGTCAATGTCCCCCGCCGCGGGCTTGGCGACGCCACGCTGAAGACCCTGCACGACATGGGTCGCGCGCGCGGCATCCCGCTCTACGAGGCGGCGCGCATCATGGTGGAGACCGACGAACTCAAGCCCAGGCCGCGCGGCTCCCTGCGCGACCTGCTGGTGAGCTTCGCGCGCTGGCGCGCCCAGAAGGACGCGCTGCCGCATACCGAGCTGGCCGAGATCGTGCTCGATGAGTCCGGCTATACCGCGATGTGGCAGAAGGACCGCTCGGCCGACGCCGCCGGCCGGCTCGAAAACCTGAAGGAGCTCATCCGCTCGATGCAGGATTTCGAGAATCTCTCCGGCTTCCTCGAGCACATCTCGCTGGTGATGGACCGCGACAACGGTGACGACAACGACGCCGTCAACATCATGACGCTGCATTCCGCCAAGGGGCTGGAATTCGACACGGTGTTCTTGCCCGGCTGGGAGGAAGGATTGTTTCCGCACCAGCGTTCGCTCGACGACCAGGGCCGCGCGGGTCTGGAAGAGGAGCGCCGCCTCGCGCATGTGGGCCTCACGCGCGCGCGCCGCCGCGCAAAAATCTATTTCGCCACCAACCGGCGCATGCACGGCGCGTGGAACAGCACGATCCCCTCGCGCTTCCTCGACGAATTGCCGGAGAAGCATGTCACGGTGACCGATTCCAAGGGCGGCTTTGCGGGGATGGGCGGCTACGGCAATTACGGCGGCGCGGGCTCCTATGGACCGTCGCGCTTCGACAGTTTTGCGCCCGCGGCGTCGAGCTACGGCACGCCCGGCTGGCAGCGCGCGCAGCGCCGCAAGGCGCGCGGCGAATTCGACGAGGACGAGAGCACGTTCGAGGACGCCCCGCGCGCGCGCAATTTCTGGGCGGACGAGGATGGCCCCGCCGCCTCCCCGCCCCCCTTGCGGGGAAGGCACAGGGAGGGGGGTGAGCGGCAAGGCTCACATTCCTCGCGCAGCACCGGCACCTCGAAGGGCCGCTTCGCCGCGCGGCGCGAGCCGCTCACCATCGAGGGCGAGCTGGTGGCGAAATCGACCGGCCCCTCCGCCTATGCGCCGGGTGACCGCGTATTCCACATCAAGTTCGGCAACGGCAATGTGACGGCGGTCGACGGCAACAAGCTGACGATCCAGTTCGACAAGGCGGGCGAGAAGCGCGTGGTGGATTCCTTCGTGGAGCGGGTGTGAGGATTTTAACGCTCGCTTGCGAGGCCCATTGCCGCAAGTTTGAACACAGGTCATCCTTGCTTCCGCTGCAATTGCACCGCACAAAGGCGCACCACCAAGCAGGCGCATCGGCTTAGGCGCATCATGGCCACTTACGGATTTCCCCGCCGCAAGTTCGAAGTGCGCGCGGGCAACGAGAACAGGCCGGCCCCGCTGAACTGGCGGCGCGGACTATTCCGCGTCTGGGTGGTGGTGTCCGCCGCCTGGATCATGGGCTGGACCATCTATCTCATCATATTCGGGCTCGAAGGCGGCTTCGACCGCGCGGGCCAGTTGCTGGCGCTGCCGGTGCTGCTGTTCGGCCCGCCGGTGGCGCTGATGCTGTTCGGAGTTGCGGTGCGCTGGGCGATGCACGGCTTCGACAGCGAGCCGAGGCCGCCGGAGACCTGAGCGACGGCACGCATGACAACAGCCCGGACATCGTCCGGGTTTCTTGCATTGCGCGAGATGCGTCGAATTTGATTCAAGGTTAAGGCGATTTGCACCGCAGGCTTTCCGGCGCGCGCGCAATCCTGAACGCCCGTTTAGCGAAATAAATCCGCGCCTTCGCGCGCCATCGCTGAACCGAATGCCCCCGCCTCTCCGACCAATGCATGACCGGCCGGCGAGATCCGCGCGACACACATCCGCGACCGCCCGCCACCACCCGGAGACGTCCCATGTATCGCAAGGTGAATTGCAAGGCGAAAAGCCCTGCCGCCCGCATGGCATCCGCCGCGCTGATCGCCGCGCTCGCCATGCCGCTGACCGCGCTGCTGCCCGCCGCCATGCCGCTTGCCGTCACGCAGGCGCAGGCGGGCCTGCTGCAGGATCACGAAACCACGCTCGCGGGCTACGGCTCGTTCTACCAGCATGCGACCTACGGAAAGGTCTGGATGCCGTCTGCGGCCACCGTGCCGCAGGGCTGGCATCCCTATCCCGCCTGCAACTGGGTCTACACCAAATACGGCTGGTATTTCGACGACAGGACGCCGTGGGGCGCGATCGTGCATCACTACGGACGCTGGGTGCACGAGGCCAATGTCGGCTGGATGTGGGTGCCGGGCGAGGATTTCAGCCCCGGCTGGGTGATGTGGCGCATCGGCGAGCAATGGGCCGGCTGGGCGCCGATGCCGCCGGATCAGGACATGACAGCCCAGAAGGCTTCGGCTTTCGACACCGACAAGCACTGGACCTTCATCGAGACCGCGAAGCTCGGCTCCAGATGCAGCAGCGGCGCCGCGGTCGCGGCCACGCCGCAGCATTTCTTGCAGACGAGCTATGTCAGGAACTTCACGATCGTCGACGGCATCGTGGTTTTCGTGTTCCCGGCGTGGCTTGTGGGCCCGATCCTCGACATCGACATCCATTTCGGCCCGTGGGCGCCGATCGTGATCGTCAACGTGATCCAGAACTGGATCGTGGTCTGGAACAACGCGGTCATCAACGTCGCCTGCAATGTCGCGCCTCCGCAGCCGAACCAGATCGTCAATCCGATCAACGCCGCGCCGCCGTCCCCTCCGCTCTCTGCGCCTCCGGGCAGGCGCACGGACCTGCCGCCAGTGAAGCCGCTCGATCCGCCGACCATCCGGCCGATCGTCGATCCGGTGAAGCCGATCTATCCCGGCCGTCCGGTCCAGCCGATCGCCGACCCGCTGCGGCCGATCAAGCCGATCGATCCCGGCATCGGCAACGGACGCCCGACCGGACCCATCAAGCCCATCGACCCGATCGTCGACACGCGGCCGGGCGGCAAGCCCGCCAAGCCGATCGACCCTGGTTTCGGCCGTCCCTCCGGCCGTCCGATCGTCGGCAACGTGAAGCCGATCGACGTGAAGCCGATCGATCCGCATATCGGCCGGCCGACCCTGAATGTGCCGGGCAAGGTCACGATCCAGAAGGTCAGCCCGGCGCCGCTTGGCCCGAAGCGCGAGGGAGCGGCCTCGACGCCGGACCGCGCGACCGGCGGCACCGCCGAGAAGCCCGCGGCGATCCTGCGCGGCACCACCGGCCGGGCGATGTGACATTCGCCTGCTCCCCCGCGCAACCTCACCGTTGCGCGCTTGACCTTCCTGCGCTCGCTTCACCTCTCCCCGCTCGTGGGGAGAGGTAAACGGGGCCGCCCATCGCCGAGCCCGCCCGCCTCGTTAAGGTTCCGCTCATGGAACCCTGTTACAACCTCAGGTCGCCCGCGCCCCAAGTTGCACTGCAGCAATTCCTGGACCCGGTCCAGCACCAACCTTGCCGCCTTGCCGGAGGATGCCGTGACTGCCGCCCCCGTGCTCGCAATCTGCGATCACACGATTGCCCGCGAGGAGCTGCAATCGCTGTTGTCGCCGTTCGGCGCGGCGCAGATTGCGACGCTGGACGAGTTTCCCTGCGAGGACTGCGCCGAGGCGAACCTCGTCGTCGTGCATGTCGATCTCGCGAGCCGCGCGTCGGTCGATGCGCTGCGCCGGACACTCACGTTGCATGCCAATCCGCAGCGCAAGACCTTGTTCATCACCGAGGCCAGCTACCGCTTCGACG
>JACAEG010000335.1 GCA_013388965.1 Pseudorhodoplanes sp.
GACTATCACGGCGCGCTGGGCGTGCTGCGCACCATCGTGAAGGAGCGCCCCGATGCGATCCTGGTGAACGAAGGCGCCAACACGCTCGATCTCGCGCGCGGCATCATCGACATGTACCAGCCGCGCAAGCGCCTCGATGTCGGCACCTGGGGGATCATGGGCATCGGCATGGGCTACGCGATCGCAGCCGCCGTCGAGACCGGCAAGCCGGTGCTCGCGGTGGAAGGCGACTCGGCCTTCGGCTTTTCCGGCATGGAGATCGAGACGATCTGCCGCTACAAGCTTCCGGTCTGCGTGGTCGTTTTCAACAACGACGGCATCTATCGCGGCACCGACCAGAATCCCGCGGGCTCCGATCCCGCGACGACGGTGTTCGTCAAGGGCGCCCGCTACGACAGGATGGCCGACGCCTTCGGCGGCGTCGGCGTCAATGTAACCTCCCCCGACGAGCTGAAGCGCGCCGTCAACGCCGCGATGGACTCGGGCAAGCCCACTCTCATCAACGCGGTGATCGATCCGGCCGCCGGCAGCGAGAGCGGGCGCATCGGCAATCTCAACCCGCAGAGCGCGCTGAAGAAGAAATGATTGATCCCGCTCGTCCCCGCGAAGGCGGGGATCCGGGGCGGATGCCCGCGCGGGCATGAGCGGACAGAAAGGAAGGCAAGGATGGCGAAGTCGAAGAAGACGAAAGCAAGGTCGAAAGCCAGGGCCGCATCGAAGAAGGTCGCGCGCAAGGTGGTGAAGCTCGCGTCGTCCAAGAAGGCGAAGACGCCGGCGCGCAACGGGTCGGCGAGGACGTCGCTGCCGCTGCCGCCGCCTTCGAAGAAGCCGTACGGCCAGGCCGGCAAGGCGCTCGACGGCGTGCGCGTGCTCGACTTCACGCACGTCCAGTCGGGCCCGACCTGCACGCAGCTGCTCGCCTATATGGGCGCGGACGTGATCAAGGTGGAGCGTCCCGGCGTCGGCGACATCACGCGCGGCCAGCTCGTGGACGTGAAGGGCGCCGACAGCCTCTATTTCACGATGCTGAACGGCAACAAGCGCTCGATCACGATCGATTCCAAGCACCCGGAAGGCAAGCGCGTGCTGGACGAGCTCGTGAAGGCCTGCGACGTGCTGGTGGAGAATTTCGCGCCCGGCGCGCTCGACCGCATGGGTCTGACCTGGGAACACATCCACAAGCTCAACCCGCGCATGATCGTGGCGTCGGTCAAGGGTTTCGGCCCGGGGCCCTACGAGGATTGCAAGGTGTATGAGAATGTCGCGCAATGCGCCGGCGGCGCCGCCTCGACCACGGGTTTCCGCGACGGGCCGCCGCTCGTCACCGGCGCGCAGATCGGCGACTCGGGCACCGGCCTGCATCTCGCGCTCGGCATCGTCGCCGCGCTGTATCAGCGCATTCGCACCGGCCGCGGCCAGAAGGTGCTCGCCGCCATGCAGGACGGCGTGCTCAATCTCGCGCGCGTGAAGCTGCGCGACCAGCAGCGCCTCAAGCACGGGCCGCTGAAGGAATACAGCCAGTATGGCGAGGGCATTCCGTTCGGCGACGCGGTGCCGCGCGCGGGCAACGATTCCGGCGGCGGCCAGCCGGGCTGGATTCTCAAGTGCAAGGGCTGGGAGACCGATCCCAACGCCTACATCTATTTCATCACCCAGGCTCCGGTCTGGGAGGCGATCTGCGACCTGATCGGCAAGCCGGAATGGAAGACCGATCCGGACTATGTCACGCCGCCCGCGCGGTTGCCGCGGCTCAAGCAGATCTTCGCGACGATCGAGGAATGGACCATGACCAAGACCAAGTTCGAGGTCATGGAAATCTGCAACAAGCACGACATTCCGGTTGGGCCGATCCTGTCGATGAAGGAAATCGCCGAGGAGCCGTCGCTGCGCAAGACCGGCACGGTGGTGGAGGTCGACCATCCCGTGCGCGGCAAGTACCTGACCGTCGGCAATCCCATCAAGCTGTCGGATTCGCCCTGCGAGGTGAAGCGTTCGCCGCTTCTGGGCGAGCATACCGACGAGATCCTGACGCAGGTGCTTGGCTTCAAGAAGGACGAGGTCGCCAGGATCAAGGCGTCGGGCGCGCTGACGGCGCCGGAGAAGCCGGAGAAATCGAAGGCGGCGTGACACCAGCACGCGGCTCACCCTCCCGCTTGCGGGAAGGGTCGCTCGGCGAGCGATAGCGAAGGCGAGCGGGGTGGGGGTCCAGCGATCGGCGACGCCGGCGCCAGAAGCATCGCCCCCTCCCTGACCCTCCCCCACAGGGGGGAGGAGCGTACCGAGTTTGGGGGAGGAATTGCATGCGTATCGTGGTTCACGGCCAGCAGGCCTTCGGCAAGGCGGTGCTGGAAGCCCTGCTCAAGCGGGGCGAGAATGTGATCGCCGTCTATGTCGCGCCGGAAAAGCCGGGTGCGAAAGCCGACCCGTTGAAGGAAGCCGCGCTCGCGGCCGGACTGCCGGTCCATCAGCCGGATTCCTACAAGAAGCCTGAGGTGATCGAGCAGTTCAAGGCGCTGAAACCCGATTTGCAGGTGATGGCCTTCGTCACCCTGTTCGTGCCGGAGGAATTCCTCAACGTTCCGACGCACGGCTCGATCCAGTATCATCCCTCGCTGCTGCCCGCCTATCGCGGCGCCTCCGCGATCAACTGGCCGATCATCAAGGGCGAGAAGGAGACCGGGCTTTCGATCTTCTGGCCGGACAACGGTCTCGATACCGGCGACATTCTCCTCCAGAAGAAGACGCCGATTTCCGACAAGGACACGCTCGGCACCGTCTATTTCGACCGCCTGTTCCCGATGGGCGTCGAGGCGATGCTCGAATCCGTCGATCTCGTGAAGGCCGGCAAGGCGCCGCGCATCAAGCAGGACGAGTCGAAGGCCACCTATGAGGGCCGCTGCGGGCCGGACAATGCCCGCATCGATTTCGGCAAGCCTTGGGAGCAGATCGACCGGCTCATCCGCGGCTGCAATCCCGCGCCCGGCGCATGGGCGACGATCAACGGCGCGAAGCTCAAGATTTTCGACGCGACTCCATTGCCGGCGAAGGATCCGAAGGGCATCGCCGGCAAGATCGGCGAAGTCGTCGCCGTCGATGGCGACAGCTTCACGGTGGTGTGCGCCGACGGACGCATCAAGGTCACGCGCGTGCAGGCCGATGGGCCGAAAGTGGGCGCGGGCGAGTGGGCCGCGTCCGCCCGGATCGAGAAGGGCGCGCGCTTCTCGTGATTGCATTTTCATTCAGTCAACGTCATTCCGGGACGCGAGCGAAGCTCGCGGACCCGCGATCCAGCGGCACGATTTGTGTTCGCCCCTGGATTGCGGGTTCGCCGCCTCGCGGCGTCCCGGCATGACCAATTCATGGATCGAGCACACAAATGCCCGCCTCGCAGCACCAGAATCCCAAGTCCGACATTGAAATCTCGCAGGCCGCCAGGAAGCGGCCGATCCTCGATATCGCGAAGGAAAAGCTCGGCATCGCGCCCGAACACCTCGAGCCCTACGGCCATTACAAGGCCAAGGTGTCGATGGATTACGTCAAGTCGCTGGCCGGCAGGAAGGACGGCAAGCTGATCCTCGTCACCGCGATCTCGCCGACGCCTGCGGGCGAGGGCAAGACGACCACAACGGTCGGTCTCACGGATGCGCTCAACTTCATCGGCAAGAAGGCGATGCTCTGCCTGCGCGAGCCTTCGCTCGGTCCGTCCTTCGGCGTGAAGGGCGGCGCGGCCGGCGGCGGCTATGCGCAGGTGATCCCGATGGAGGACATCAACCTCCATTTCACCGGCGATTTCCACGCCATCACCTCGGCGCACAACCTGCTGTCGGCGCTGATCGACAATCACATCTACTGGGGCAATGCGCTCGGCATCGACAGCCGCCGCGTCGTCTGGCGTCGCGTCATGGACATGAACGACCGCGCGCTGCGCGAGATCGTCTGCTCGCTCGGCGGCGTCGCCAACGGCTATCCGCGCGAGGCCGGCTTCGACATCACGGTGGCCTCCGAGGTCATGGCGATTTTCTGTCTCGCCAAGGATCTCGAGGATCTGAAGGAGCGGCTCGGCAACATCATCGTCGCCTATACCCGCGACCGCAAGCCGATCCGCGCCCGCGATCTCAACGCGCATGGCGCGATGGCCGCGCTGCTGAAGGACGCGATCGCGCCGAACCTCGTGCAGACGCTGGAAGGCACGCCCGCTTTCATCCACGGCGGACCCTTCGCCAATATCGCGCATGGCTGCAACTCGGTGTCGGCGACGACCACCGCGCTCAAGCTCGCCGATTACGTGGTGACGGAGGCCGGCTTCGGCGCCGATCTCGGGGCGGAGAAATTCCTCGACATCAAGTGCCGCAAGGCCGGACTGAAGCCGGATTGCGTCGTCATCGTCGCCACCATCCGCGCGCTCAAGATGCATGGCGGGGTGAAAAAGGAGGACCTCAAGAAGGAGGATCTCAAGGCGCTCGAAGCCGGCATGGCCAACCTGCAGCGCCATGTCGAGAACGTGCAGAAATTCGGCCTGCCGGCGGTAGTCTCGATCAACCGCTTCTCGGCCGATACCGATGCCGAGATCGCGCTGGTGAAGGAGAAGTGCAAGGCGCTCGGCGTGGAGGCGCTGATGGCCGATCACTGGGCAATGGGCGGGGAGGGCGCGGCCGATGTCGCGCGCGCGGTGGTCAGGATCATCGATGCCGGCAAGGCCGATCTCAAGCTGCTCTATCCCGACGACATGCCGCTGTTCGAGAAGGTGCGGACCATCGCCAGGCAGATCTATCGCGCCGACGACGCGACCGCCGACAAGTCGGTGAAGGACCAGCTCAGGCAATGGGAGGAGATGGGCTTCGGCAAGCTGCCGGTCTGCATCGCCAAGACGCAGTACTCGTTCTCGACCAATCCCGACGCCAAGGGCGCGCCGACCGGCTTTTCGATTCCGGTGCGCGAGGTGCGGCTGTCGGCGGGCGCGGAATTCGTGGTCGCGATCTGCGGTGAGATCATGACCATGCCGGGCCTGCCGAAGGTGCCCTCGGCCGACGCGATCGACGTCAAGGACGGCAGGATCGTCGGGCTGTTCTGATCTTTCCTTCCCTCTCTCCCCTTCCCTCTCCCCGCTCGCGGGGAGAGGGAA
>JACAEG010000352.1 GCA_013388965.1 Pseudorhodoplanes sp.
AGAGCCTGCCCGCGGTCAGCAACAAGGTGCCCGGTCCGTTCGGCCCGAACGAGACGCCGACATCATTCGTCATGAAGATCCATGCGCCGAAGGCGGCGGCGACGGACGGCGCCGCGCGATAGCTGCACCGTCACGCGGACATTGCATCCGGCTTCGCGGCCTTCACCGGCGCGCGGCCGGCATGCAGGGCGCGGTGCGCGAGCATGTAGGCCGCAAAACTGTCCACGAAAGCGCGGACATGCGGCGAATGCCTGATGTCCTCGCGCACGATCAGCCACACTTCCCCGTCCAGCTCGGGCGGCGGCGCCATGCAGCGCACCAGATCAGGCTCGCTGTCGCCGATGAAGCACGGAAACATGGTGACACCCAGTCCCGCCTTGGCTGCCGAGATCAGGTTGGTGATGCTGTTGCTGCGCGTCACCGCACTTGCATTGCGCGCTGCCTTCGCAAGCCAGACGAAGGATGGAAGCTGAGCGATCTGTCCTTCGACCAGCAGAATGGCGTGACCTTCGAAGCCGCTCTCGTGCGAAGGCTTTCCCCGCTCCTCCTCGTATGAGCGCGCACAATAGGCGGTCTAGCCGGCATCGGGCAGACGCTGCGCCACGATGCCGCCGCCCTCGGGGCGCGAGCTGGCGCGCAAGGCCACGTCGGCTTCGCCGCGCGCGATGTCGAGCCTGCGATCCTGCGTGATCAGCTCGACCGTGACGCCCGGATATTGCTGGCGGAAGCTGCGCAGGAACGGCGCCACGACATAATTCGCGTAGCCTTCGCTCGAGGTGAAGCGCACCGATCCCGAAAGCTGGCGCTGCCGTGCATCGATCGTGCTTTGCAACGCCTGGATTTCGGCCTCGACCCTCTCGGCCGCTGCCACGACGACCTGACCGAGGGGAGTAAGCAGCTGACCGCTCTGCCGGGATTCGAACAGGCTCGCGCCGATCTCGCATTCGACCTGCGCGATGCGCCGCGTGACGGTGGTCTGGTTGACGTTCAGCATCTTGGACGCGCGCAACGCCGAGCCGCAGCGCGCAACCGCTAGAACGAAACGAAGGCCGTCCCAATCGAGCATCCTGCATTCTGCAAAAACGCAGAACGGATTGGCAATAGTCCTGCTTGAGCGGTGACGCAGTCCAGAATAGTCAGGCGCCCGTCCGCCGCTGGTGCGGACGGAATGAAAAGCAGGTCGCAGCGCGGACGGTCACGGGCCGGACAAGCAGCGATCGATCGACCCGCTGAAAAGCTGTCGCCGAACCACGGTGTCCGGATTCCGCCGGGCACCGAACGATGTCCCGCGCCTGAAGGCGCTCCGAACCGGAGGAATTCGCCATGCCCTCGCAAGCCGCTACCGCCATTCCATACGTTCCTGCCGCACCTGAATCGGCGCCGCGGCTCGTAACGCCTGAAGCCGGTACGCCGCTTCCATCGCCCGTTCCGCTGATGGAATTGTCGAGCGGATTCTGGGCCTTCAAGACTCTCGCCGCCGCGCATGAACTTGGCCTGTTCGCTCTGCTGTCCGGCGGCCGCAGCACGACGATCGACGAACTGGCGCAGGCGCTGCGCATCCATCCGCGCCCTGCCGAAATGATCCTGACCGGCTGCGCTTCGCTCGGTCTGCTCCGGTCCGAGCGCGGCCGTTATCGCAATGCCGAGATCAGCGAGGCCTATCTCGTACCCGGCAAGCCGCATTATTTCGGCGGCTGGATCGCGATGGCCGACAAGCGGCTCTATGCCGGCTGGGGCCGGCTCGCCGAGGCGCTGCGCACCAATCGCCCGACCACCTGGAATCCGGACGAGCAGTCATCGCTGTTCGATGGCGAAGATCCGAAGATGCTAGCGCTCTTCTGGGAGGCGATGCATTCGCTCTCGACCATGACCGCGCGCGCGCTCGGCGCCGCGTATGATTTCCGTCGCTATCGCCGTCTGCTCGACATCGGCGGCGGATCGGGCGCCTTCGACATCGAGCTGTGCAGGCAATATCCCGCGTTGCGCGCCGCCGTGTTCGATCTGCCGCATGTCGCGGAGATCGCCGGGCGAAATATCGCGCAGGCCGGGCTGTCGGAGCGCATCGAAGGCATTGCCGGCAGCTTCTTCGGCGACTTCCCAAAGGGTTACGACCTGCATCTCTTCTCGATGATCATGCACGATTGGGATATCGACAAGAACAAGGCGCTGCTGCGCCGCTCCTACGAGACGCTTTTGCCGGGCGGCGCAGTCGCGATCAGCGAACTGCTCGTGAACGACGGCAAGACCGGCCCCGCGCCGGCCGCGCTGATGAGTCTCAACATGCTGATCGAGACCGAAGGGCGAAACTATACCGCCGCGGAATATTCCGCCTGGCTCATCGAAGCCGGCTTCCGCGACATCGAGACCGTCGCCTTCGACGCCCCCGGCGCGAACGGCGCCGTCATCGGCCACAAGCGCTGACGCTTCGAGCATCGACGCGGCGACCGCCGAAGGGGCGGCCGCTGCGGGAATCCGCATCCACATCCGAAGACCACGGAGCGAGCCATGACCGACGTAACCATGCCTGTTTCCCTTTCGACCCGCCGCCTGCGCCGGGTTTTCGCACTGATCGGACGCTCGTTCCGGCGCGCGCTTGAGGCCTATCTGACACGGCGTGCGCTGCGCGGCCTGTCGGACGCAATGCTGCGCGATGTCGGGCTGAATCGCTGCGAGATCGACTATGTCGCCGACTCGGTTGCGTCCGGCAGGGGCGACGGGACGCGCGATCCGCAGGATTTTCTCAACCGCAGCGTTGCGCGCTGCAGGATGCGGCATGACTCGGGCCGCCGCATGGCGCGTGTCGCGTTTCGCGTCCGGCTGTTGCTGGCCCTCGCCGCTTCGGCCTTCCTCGCCATTCCGGACCACGGCTTCGCGCAGGACGCGCAGATCAAGCGCGGCCGCTATCTCGTGACGCTCGGCGGCTGCAACGACTGCCACACGCCGGGCTATTTCTTCGGCAAGCCCGACATGGCGCGCTTTCTCGGCGGCT
>JACAEG010000361.1 GCA_013388965.1 Pseudorhodoplanes sp.
AGAGCCTGCCCGCGGTCAGCAACAAGGTGCCCGGTCCGTTCGGCCCGAACGAGACGCCGACATCATTCGTCATGAAGATCCATGCGCCGAAGGCGGCGGCGACGGACGGCGCCGCGCGACAGTGATGGAGGCACGGTCGGGGACGATCGGAGGAATCCGTCCATTGCCGCGGCCGGCCCGCTCATCGATACTGCGCGCGCATGAATGATCCAGTCGCGGGACCCGCCTCGCTTGCCGCTGTCCGGGACGCCATCCTCCGGGCCCATGAGCCGCCAGCCGCGCGTGTATTCGCGGACTGGAAATCCTACCGCTGGCTGGTCGTCGGCACCGTCTGCATCGGCGGCTTCATGGGTCAGGTCGATGCCAGCATCACACAGGTGGTGCTGCCCAGGCTGGAGGCCGAATTCAATGCGCCGCTAAGCGCCGTCACCTGGGTTGCCGTCGCCTATGTGCTGGCGATGGGAGCATTCCTGCCGATCTTCGGCCGCCTCGCCGACATGCTGGGGCGAAAGCTCCTCTACACCTTCGGCTTCCTGCTGTTCGTGCTGGGCTCGGCGCTGTGCGGCTTCGCGCCCAATCTCGGCGTGCTCATCGTCTTCCGGCTGCTGCAGGGAATAGGCGGCGCGATGCTCGCGGCCAACAGCGTCGCCATCGTGGTCGCGATAGCGGGCCGGGAATGGCGCGGACGCGCGCTCGGCGTGCAGTCCGCCGCCCAGGCGATCGGCCTGAGCGCGGGACCGGCGATCGGCGGGCTGTTGCTGGAGACGCTCGACTGGCGCTGGGTGTTCTGGGTCAACTTGCCGGTCGGTCTTGCCGGCGCCGTCGCAGGCTGGTTCCTGCTGCCGCCGAGCCGCGACCTGCCGCGCGGCGCGGGTTTCGACTGGACGGGCGCGCTGCTGATCGCGCCCGCCCTCATCGCGCTGGTGGCGGTGCTGAACGAGGCGCATGACTGGGGCGTGACGTCGCCGCTCTTTCTGGGCGTGTCCCTGCTGGCGGCGGTCCTGCTCGTGCTGTTCGTGCGCGCCGAGCGGCGCGCCGCCGACCCGCTGGTGGACCTGACGCTGTTTCGGCGGCGGGAGATTTCCTGCGGCAGCATCGCGGGCATCCTGGCCTACGCGACCCTGTTCGGGGTCTTCTTCCTGATGCCGTTCGTGCTGGTGCGCGCCTATGGCGACGGAATATTCGTCGCCGGTCTGCGGCTCTGCATCGTGCCGGTGATGCTGGCGGTCGCAGCGCCGATCGGCGGCGCGCTCTCCGACAAGTTCGGTCCGCGCATCCCGACCGCGGCAGGCATGCTGGTCTGCGCTGCGGCCTCCGCGATGCTCTACGCGGTCATGGACAGCACGCCGGAAAGCCTTCTTCCGGTCATGATCGCGCTCGGCATTATCGGCATCGGACAGGGGCTGTTCATCTCGCCCAATAACAGTGCGATCGTCTCGGCGGCGCCGAAAAATCTCACCGGGGAAGCCAGCGGGCTTCTCAACGTGGTGCGCTCCGTCGGCGTCAGTGCGGGGGTCGCCGCCGCGTCGTCGCTGCTGATGTGGCAGCTGGCCGAGCTGACCGGCTCGGGCCACAATACGCTGCACGCCAATGCGCACGAATTGATCGGGGCCGCGCGCGCGGTCGTCGTGATGTTCGGCGCCTTCGCCGCCGTGGCGGCGGTCTTGTCGCTGGCGCGGTCGGCGGAGTCTCGCCCGGCGAAGGATACGCTGGCATAGGCGCGCGCTCCGGACAGGCAACAAGCGCGCGTTGCAGCCGATCCGGCCCGGCGACAATCTCGCACAACACGGCGCGACCGTTGCTGCGTGTTCTCCGGCCGCAAACCCAGACTGGAGCAAATCCAATGTCGCCCTCGCTGGATTGACATCGATATTTCAAGCAGCTAGGGCGTTAAGCTCCCTATCGCCAGGCAGCCAGCGCGCGAAATCCTAGCGGCAAGCCAGCAACCAAGCGACAGCCAACACTGCGTTTTTCTGCGCTGCTTCGCGCACGCGCCGGGCGTTTGTCCGGATCCGTTTACGCGTGACGCCGTGAAGCGGAACGGTTCGTATGGTGTCGCGTACACGAGTTCGATCCAGAGCTTTTCGCGGTGTCGCGTTGTGGGCGGGCGGCGCCACCGTCCTGACCGTTTGCGCCACGCCGTCTCTGGCGCAGCGGGAACCCGTGATCCTCGATCCGATCAACATTTCCGGTTCGTCGCCTTCCGAGCCCAAGGGCTTTGAGGGCACGCCCGACTGGGTTTACCAGGCGCCGACCGGAGTGAGCGTTCTCAGCCGCGAACTTATCGAGCAGCGGACGCCGCGCAACGTCAGCGATCTGTTTCGCGACATGTCCGGCGTGTCGACGGCGGTCGACCGTCAAAACCCCGGACTCACGGTGAACATTCGCGGGCTGCAGGAGCAGGGCCGGGTCAACGTGATGATCGACGGCGCGCGCCAGAATTTCCAGCAGGCGGGCCACGATGCGAATTCGTTTGTCTACGTCGACCCGGAGCTGATCGGCCAGGTGGTGGTCGAGAAAGGCCCGACCTCAACGGTCGGCGGCGCTGGCGTGATCGGCGGCGTCGTCGCGATGCGCACGCTCGAAGCCGAGGACATCCTGTTGCCGGGCAGGAATTACGGCAGCCGTTCTCGCATCACGACCGAGACTAACCAGTTTCGTTACACTGCGAGCGAGGCGGTCGCGGCGCGCAACGAGCATTTCGAGTTCGTGGGGGCGCTGTCGCGCAAGGAGTCCGGCGCTTACCAGCCGGGGACGGACGGCACCCTCCTGTTCATTGGGCCGGGCGAGCCCGTGCTGTTCACGAACCAGAATAACCGGTCGGGGCTTGCCAAGTTCACATGGCGTCCGACGAAGGAGCAGATGTTCAAGTTCGGCTACGTCGCGCTCGACAATGCGTTCTCGACCGGCCAGGGCGAATACACGGACACAAACAAGCTGTTCACGGAGACGGCGACCGCCGATTATTCCTGGAAGCCGGCCAGCCAATGGATCGATTTCAGCGCCAAGGCCTGGTGGACGACGACCGACAATCATCAATACCGTCCTCCGCGCGTCCTCTACGGCTATTTCGATCTGCAATACGGGCTGACCTCCTATGGCGGCAGCTTGTCGAATACCTCACGCTTCGACATTCCGCTGTTCAACGTCGAGTGGACGAATGGCGTCGAGTATTTCAAGGACACGACCAAGACAGGAGTGATTACCGATCAGACGAATCCGTCCGATGCGGAGTGGTTTTCGGGTCCGACGCCGGCCGGCGTGCGCGATGTCGCGAGCGCGTTCTCTCAGATCAAGGTCAGGCAGGGTGAATGGCTCGAGTTGATCGCAGGAGGGCGTTACGATCGCTATTCGCTGAGCGGTTCGGGCAACTTCATCAATGCCTGCACTGAATATGCGATCGAATGCACCCAGCCTTTCGCCGTCGATACGACCGAGGGTCGTTTCTCGCCGCAATATACGGTGGCGGTGACTCCCGTCGCGGGCTTCCAGGTCTATGGCAAATATGCGGAGGGATTCCGGCCCCCGCAGATCATGGAGACGCTGCAATACGGACGGCACATCGGAAACGGCGTGGTTTTCGGACCCAATCCGAACCTTCTGCCGGAGACGTCAAAGACCTTCGAAGCGGGCGCCAATTTCAAGTTCGACAACATATTCGTCGTTGGCGACGGCTTTCGGGCCAAGGCCGCCATCTTCGAAACCAAGATCGACAACTTCATCACCACAGGGACCGGCCGCTATCCGCAGGCCGGCACCTATGCCGACCTCGTTCAGACCGCCTTCGTTCGCATGAACCTGCTCGGCCCGACGACCACGATAAAGGGCGTCGAGCTGGAAGCGTCCTACGACGCGGGCCGAATGTATGTCGGCGGAAGCTATACGCGTCTCAAGGCGACCTATGATGGCGTCTTCGATCCGTTCTTTGCCGGGCCGCCGAACGGCGACGCCTATTTGCCTTTCCTTCGCTATTGGGAACGCGAATACTTCTTCATCTTCATACCGCCGAAGGAGAAATACACGATGGATGGCGGCCTGCGGTTCTTCGACCGCAAGCTGACGCTGGGCGGTCGCATGACCTACGTGTCCCCGGCGGCGCCCATCACGACCGCGGATCTGCTGCCGACCTATCAGACGAACAGCTACCATCTGTACGATCTCTATCTGTCTCTCGCGTTCAATGAGAATCTCGTCGCTCGCATCAATGTCGATAACGTGCTCGACAAGGCCTATGTCGATGCGATGGGCGTGCCGACTTATCCGGCTCCCGGTCGAACTGTGACGTTCTCTCTGCAGGGAAACTTCTGAGCCGGCGACAGGGAATTGGGCGTTTCCGACGCGGGGCGCTGCCGCGCGCGGCGCGTCGTTGTCATTTTCATTTTGCTCTTCCGACGATATGAGATCGTTACATGTTTTCTAAATTCACAATGCGCTTTTCATGATGACACGGCGCATTTTGTAAGGCACTAGTCCCGTCAGCGTTAGCAAGCCAAACCGATCCGAGCCCGCCGCGCTACGAAAATTCCGTCGGGAATTTGTCATGACGCGAGCAACCATCGGAGCGCTACCGCGCCTGCCTTTTTGTGAGCGTCAGGGAAGCGACGTGTTGTCGCTCGGCTGCGTTGCGTCGTGGACGTCGCAGCGGACTGTCAAATTCCTCCGGAAAAGGGAAGTCACGCGCAGGCACGCTTGATCGCACCGGCAAGTCGCGATTCGCGGGGCGGGCTCACACGACAGGGGATTTTTCATGACCGTTATCGATCTCACCGAAGGCAACGACTCTTATCACGGCTATTACCCCCTCAGTGAGCCGACGCCCGACGCGAGGCAGATCAACGGTCTCGGCGGCAATGACATGATCATTGCTCCCAGCACGCTCTCGGACGGAAGCCTGAGCCACGACACCGTCAACGGCGGCAATGGGAACGATGCCCTCTACGGCCTTTCCGGCAACGACAGCCTGAACGGCGACGCCGATGACGACTCGCTCGATGGCGGCAAGGGCTCAGACACGCTCAGCGGCGGAACGGGCGAGGACACCTATGTGCTGGAGTTCCTCGCGGGCGAGGGACACGACCATATCGTCGATGTCGACGGCACAGGTTCCATCGTGGTCGGCTATACCACTTTCAATCCCGAGACCGGCGAGACGCAGCCGGTGGGCTATGCGCTCGCCGGGGTCGCCTCGCTGGTGGCCAGCGAAACCGAACTCTACGAACTTGTCCTGACCGACACGGAAGGCAACAGCCAGACCTACCGTTTGCAGTGGGCGGGTCCCGGCTCGGACCTCGTCATAACCAACACCGGCGTCGCGGACGTCAGCGCCACGGTCGAGAATTTCACCAACGGTTCCTTCGATCTCGTCCTGGGAAGCCTCAACGCCGGACCTGTTGCCACCGACGACACGGTCTCGACCGTGAAGGGCGTTGCGAAGGTGATCGACGTCCTGGGCAATGACGCGGACCCGGACGGGACGCTGGACGCCGCGACGGTGACGGTGGTGGACAACCCCGCAAACGGCACGGTGAGCGTCAATCCGACCACGGGCGCGATCACCTATACGCCCGCAACCGGCTATTCGGGACCGGACAGCTTCACCTACACGGTGAAGGACAATAACGGCGAGGTGTCCAACATCGCGACCGTGAGCATCGATGTCGCGGCGCAGTACAGCTACACGCTGACCGAGGGTGACGACGTGTTCTCGGGCGATTCGCTGAATCTGCTGAGCGCCGGCATCGCGGTGAACGGACTTGGCGGCGACGACTACATCGTCACCAGCAACCGGGTGGCGCAGCCCGACGTGATCGAGGGAGGCGAGGGCAACGACCTGATCTTCACCGGCGCCGGGAACGACTATGTTGACGGCGGCGCGGGCGATGACGTGATACATGCGCGTGCCGGCAACGAGACGGTGATCGGGGGCTCGGGCGACGACACGTTCGTGATCCGGTTCACGGATGCGGGCACGACGACGATCACGGACGACGACGGCGCGCTGTGGCACGGCACCTTCCGGCCGGCTACCTATCCGGCCTCCTGGAGCCCGGCGCCGGGGCCGTCGAGCGGGTTCGCGATCGGCGGGACGGCGACTTTCGTGAGCGCGGGGGTGTGGGAGCTGACGGTGCCCGGTTCGGCCACGCCGATCACGCTCGGCTGGACGGGCGGCGACCTGACCATGACCCGCGGCGCCGACGCGCAGACCGTGGTCATCAAGGACTATGTCAACGGAACCTTCGGCATCACGCTGGAGAGCCCGACGGCAGTCGACGATCATTGGTATGTCTCGCGCGGGACGACAGCCGTGCTGCCCCCGTCGAGCGTGCTGGATAACGATCTCGCCGGCAGCTCGATCGACGGTGTGGGCGATGCTGTGAATGGAAGCGTATCTGTGGACGCCTCCGGCGAGATCACGTTCACCGCGGCAACCAGCACCGCGACTCCCGAGGCATCCTTCAAATATGCGCTGGGGAATGGCGGCGGCCTCGCCGATGAAGGGCAGGTGTCCATATCGCTCGTCAAGACGACGAAGGGTGCCAACAATCTGACCGTCAATACGCTCGCGGGGGAATCCTCCTATATCGATGCGCTTGGCGGAAACGACACGCTTGCCGGTGGCGCCGGCCGCGACCGGCTCCTCGGCGGCGACGGCAACGACAAGCTGTTCGGCCTCGACGGCGCCGACATGCTGCTCGGCGGAGCCGGCAACGACGAGCTCGACGGCGGGTCGGGCATCGATGTCCTGGCGGGCGGTGCCGGCAACGACAAGTACCGGGTCGACGACGCGAATGACGTGATCGAGGAGGTCGCGGGTGAGGGCGGCGATCTCGTCTGGAGCACAGCCGCCTCCTACACGCTGTCCGCGAATGTCGAGAATCTGAGACTGGTGCAGGATGCCGGCGATATCGACGGAACCGGCAACAGCGGCAACAACGCGCTGACAGGTTCCGACGGCGACAACACGCTGAGCGGCCTCGGGGGCAAGGATGTCCTCAAGGGCCTGGCCGGCAACGACACGCTGCTCGGCGGTGCGGACAATGACAAGCTCGACGGAGGCCTTGGCATCGACGTCCTGAAGGGCGGCGACGGCGACGACACCTACTGGGTGGATGACTCCGGCGACGCGATCGAGGAGCTCGCGAATGAGGGTGCCGACGTCGTCTACAGCGCTGCCGCGTCCTACGCGCTGTCCGACAATGTCGAGGACCTGATTCTGGTGGAGAACGCGGGCGACATGGACGGGTCCGGAAACGACGGCGCCAACAGCATCACCGGAAACGACGGTAACAACGCGCTGAAGGGGCTGGACGGCAAGGACAGCCTGTTCGGCGAGGGCGGCGCCGACCGCATCGAGGGCGGCCTCGGCGCGGACATCCTGTTCGGCGGCAGCGGTGCCGACACATTCGTCTACGCCGAGCTGGCGGACTCATCCTCGGCGCTGCGCGACCGGATTCAGGATTTTCTCACGACCGCAGCCGCGGCCGGCGGCGAGCACGACACGATCGACCTCTCGTCGATCGACGCCGATACGGGTCTGGCCGGCGACCAGGCCTTCGACTGGATCGGCTCGTCGGACTTCAGCGGTGTCGCCGGCCAGTTGCATCAGAAGGTCGTAGGCCAGTTCACCATGATCGAGGGTGATGTCGACGGAGACGGAGTCGCCGACTTCCAGATCGCACTCAAGGGCGTTCTCGGAATGCAGATCGATGATTTCATCCTGTGAGGCGGCGGCCTGATGGCCGGCATCTCTCCCGAGATCATCCGCGCCATCGACGCGGGCCGACCGCCGATGTCGGCCGGATGCGTGACACATGACGAAGGACGAGGCCATGACACTTACGATCACCGCCAATAATGCGAACGGGGACGGCATCGGGATCGATGTGACGGCATATCTTGCCGACTACGACGCAACCTTCGTGCGACGAGGCTATGGTTATTTTTCCAACAACTCGTCCGATTTCTCCGGAAACCATTACGCGGTCACCGAGCAGGACAACCTGATCCCGAACCCGGGACGGCAGAGCGTCGTGTTCGAATCCGGCGGGGGCGGGAATTCGATCGACTATACTTTCGCCACCCACACCGTGGGCGGCGATCTGAACGCGATCTCTTTCGGCTACGGCATGTCCTACAGCAGCGGCTCGGACAGCTTCAGCTTCACGCAGCTTGATTTGCGAATTTCCGGCTTCGGGTTCGTCGATCAGTTCGGCACAGGCAATATCGTCAGCGCGCTTATCACCGACGGGATGGCCGGCGAGATCGCGACTCTCAACAGCCTGCTCGCCAGCAACGCGATCAACTTTGTCGGCAGCACCGGCGCGGACGTCTTTACCGGCTATTCGCAGAGCGACACGATCACCGGCGGCAACGGCGGCGATACTCTGAGCGGCGCAGGCGGGAACGACTCCCTCGACGGCGGCTCAGGCGACGATCTGGCGGTGTTCAGCGGCGCGCGCAGCGAATACGTCGTGACGCTACTGCCGGACGGCCGCCTGCAGATTGTCGACAGCGTGGCCGGCCGCGATGGCACCGATATCCTGAGTGGCGTGGAGCGCGGGCAATTCTCCAACGGAACGATGGCGCTGGAGCCGGACCCTACGAACCAGCCGCCGCAACCTGCTGCTGACAGGATTTTCGTCTCTCGCGGCAGCACAGCGGAGATTTCCGCGAGCTTTTTCCTCGCCAACGACAGCGACGCCGAGGGCGACGCACTGTCGATCACGGAGGTTTTCGGTGCCGCCAATGGCACCGTTTCGCTGCTGGATGAAACGGTCACCTTTGGGGCGACGGCCAGCACGACGCCGGCCACCGGCGGCTTCAGCTATACGGTTTCGGACGGGACATCGAGCACGGCCGCGTCCGTCACAGTCGACTTGGTCACAACGACGGGAGGTAACGACGCCGTCACGGTCGACACCCTGGCCGGCGAAGCATCCTGGATCGATGGGCTTGCAGGGCAAGACACGCTGACCGGCGGCGCGGGTCGCGACACGCTGTTTGGCGGCGCTGGCGCCGACAGGCTTTACGGCATGGGCAACGACGACCTTCTGTATGGCGGCGCGGACAACGACACGCTGAATGGTGGGGAGGGCAACGACACGCTGTTCGGTGGGGCTGGGGTCGATTCGATGTCGGGCGGGGCCGGCGACGACACCTATCACGTCGAGGACACGCTGGCTGTGATCGCGGAGAGCGACGGGCAGGGCTTCGACTCGGTCTTCGCCTATGTGAGCTACACGCTCTCGAACCACATCGAATATCTCGCGCTGTTCGGCAGCAACCTGGTCGGGACCGGCAACG
>JACAEG010000340.1 GCA_013388965.1 Pseudorhodoplanes sp.
CTACGTCGTTCCGCAGGATGCGCCGGTCGAGCTGTGGGACAGCGCCGTGCGCATCACCGTCAAGCTGGGCGACAGCCTCGCGGCGATTGCGGGCCAGTTCGGAACGCCGGCCTGGCTGATCGCGCAGGTCAACAGATTGCAGGACGAGGCGCTTCCGACGCCGGGCGGGACGATCCTGATCCCGCAGCATGCCTACCGCACCGGCTTGCAGGCAGAGGTCCGCTAGCGGCTTCACGAGCCGCCTGCTGGCAGGTTCCACAGAATCGGCTACGATCCTGCATCCTTTTCGGCCACCAAGGGGGGAAGACATGGCCAAGCGAACGACCCATCGCAGCTCGAAGGGCACGAAGCTTTACGCCGTCCGCGACAAGGAAGGAAAGTTCAAGGACATCCAGACCTACAAGCGCGCGCACGGCATGGACATCAAGCGCAAGAGCAAGACCGAAGGCGCCGCCAAGAAGACCACGGCGAAAAAGAAGAAATAGCGCCGCGCATTGCTGCCGGCCGAAAGAGCCGTGATGTCCCTGAGGCCATCACGGCTTTATCGTATCTGCGGGCGCAACAAATGCAGCCTCACCTCGCCTCCGAGTTCCAGCGTCGTCTCGCGCGCTTTGTGAACGATCGGCGTGGCGCAGGCGCGGCGTTCGATAGCTCGGGCGCGCTTGAAGGCAAGGCGGAGCGGAACCCGAACCTGTGCGGAACAAACAGGCAGGGCGCGACTTACCGTCCCAGCCAGAGGAGGCAAGCGCCATGTCCATTCACGACCATCACAACGACCCCAACGATCCGATCAATCGGACCGAGAATCGGAACGACCCCTATGCATCGAACCCGCATGCCGGCACCGTGGTGCATGAGCGGCACGGCATGTCCGGCACGGCGTGGACTGTCATCGTCGCGGCCCTTCTGATCGTCGGCGGCCTATTCTATTGGGGCATGGGCGATCGCACGACCAATACGGCGAGCGACCGTTCCGCTCCCGCCAGTTCCACAAGCGCCACGCCGTCCACGACCGGCACCGGCTCGAACGCGCCGGCAGTTCCGCGCACGACGACCGGCATCGGCGGTAATCCTGGCGCGCCGCCCGCGCCGCAGCCGGCAGCGCCCGCGCCGTCCAATCAGTAGATTGCTGTCGCTGCACGAGTCCGAAGGGGCCTTTGCGCCGGGAAGGCCCCTTAGCCTTTGGTCCGCTCGCTGTTCGTTTGGCGAACAATTGCGCGGAACGTCAGAGGCGATACCCGCGTTCTCTAAAGGGAATCATCCCCCATCATGGAGAAAGTCATGAACCAGAATCAGAACAAGCCTGGCGAGGATCGCCCGGGACAGGGCGGACAGCAGAACCAGAATCCCGGTCAGGGCGGGCAGCAGGGCGGACAGGGGCAGAATCCCGGTCAGCAGCGGCAGAATCCCGGACAGGGCGGTCAGCAGGGCGGACAGAACGAGCGGGACAACCAGAACCGCTAGTCTGGACGAACTGAGTCAAAGAAGCCCCCGCCGAAAGGCTGGGGCTTCTCTTTGAAAACCGCCGATCGCGGCCATGCTTTCGCGCGTTGAAGGCACGGGCACCATGCGCATGAACCAAATCCCTTATTCGCGCGACAGAGGTTCGAGTACGAAAAAGCGCTCTTCGCCTTCTTCCGGGAAGGCGACGGGACGGGTCCGCGTGCGATTACCGCCGCATCTTTGTGCGCGGATCCGCGCCCCGCTTTCCACTGCCGTTCAATTCTCGATCAGTGGCCCCCAGCCGATACACTTGGGCTGCCGCTTTGAGGGCATCAAGCTCGGCGATTCGACTCTTCCGCAATCGCCGGTCGAAGGCGGATCGTGGATCGCGACCTCCGTCGCGAACGGAATCATGATCACCGCTGGCGCGATCCGCGAGGACCTGCTGCGGCTCGCGAAGCAGATGCCGGATTTCCCGCTTGCGAACGCCTCACCCGAGCACGTCACACCGCCGGCATGTCAGCCAGCGCGACAAGGTGGCAGCGTGGTCGACGCATGATTTCCGAGACACTCGCTGCCTCGATCGGTTGCGCGGTGCGTGGCGCGAATATTGCTTGCATACAGACCGGGGATGTGGCCCACACAATTGGCCTCAGGCGGGAAGTCGACATGCGCGCAATTCTGGAGCACTGCAGCGGCGGTCAGATCCGCACCATTCCGGCCGACGGCGTGCTGCTGCGCGAAGGCGAAAGCACCGGCCGCCTTTACGTCCTGATCGACGGGCGTTTTGACGTGCTCAAGGGCAACACGGTCGTGTCGTCGGCAGCGGAACCCGGCGCCATCTTTGGCGAAATGTCGGTTCTCCTGAACCGGCCGCACAGCGCGACGGTGCGAGCCGCGTCGGATTCCCGCGTCTACGAATTTTCCGACGCCGCAAGCTTTCTGCGCGCGCAGCCTGAAATCGCGCTGCTCGTGGCGACCCTGCTCGCGCACCGGCTCAACGCCGCGACCACCTATCTGGCGGACGTGAAGCGGCAATATGCCGGCGAGAGCAATCACCTCGCGCTTGTGGGCGAGGTGCTGGAAAGCCTGGTCAGCCTGTTTCCAAAGACAGTATCGCCGGGATCGGATCGGCAATCCGACCCAAGGCTTTGAGCCAGTCAGGCGCGTCCACCACGCGCTCCGCCGGCCGGCGCAAGGGTCCGTTCAGATCGACCGCTTGCTCGCCGGCCGCCGAAAGCCAGAACGCCGTGCCCGCCTCGAGATCGAGCGCGACAAAGGCCGGCGGGCTCCCGAACTGATGGCCGGCGTTGAATATCCACGACTTGCCGATGCGATCGAACCACGAGCCCTCGCTGACGAAGGGCGATTGATGAACATGGCCCGACAGCACGATGTCGGGACTGAATTGCTCGATCCACTGCACCAGTTCGACATCGCCCATGTATCGCTTGCCGCCCCAGCTCGTCGGCGAGTTTGCCGGCGGCGCGTGGTGAACCCATATCCACTTGTGGCCGGCTCTCTCCGCGGCGGCCTTGCCCAGCAGATCGGCGATCTTCTGCTTGGTGCGCGGGCCGTCCCACCACGGGCAGATCGTGAACAGGGTGTCGCCGATCAGGCGGTTGTCGCCGTCACGGGAAATCCCGATCAGGTCCAGGTCATCGATCCAGCGCGCGATTTTCTCGCCTCCGCTGTCGAGCTCGTCCAGATCGTGATTGCCCGAGCACAGCATGACAGTCGTCACTTCGGACAGCATCGAGAGATACTTGCGCACCACCACAATCTGCGCGCGGAAATCGACCGACGAACCGATATCGAGCGCGTCGCCGGCGACAATGACGAGATCGAAATGCGGCGCGACCGCCAGCACCCAGTCGAACTGGGGCAGCGAATAATGCAGGTCGGCGACGACGAGGCAGCGCATGCGATCGAACCGGATTGGGAAGGCTTCTGACGCGGCAGCTATACGGCCCGTGCCTATACGCGAACCGGCGTCGCGAAGGTAGGAAATTGATCGCGGCATTGTGCACCTGCGAACGACTGTCGCTACATCCCGTCTCGGCTGCGCAAGGGAACAAGCGTTCGCAGCCGCGCATCGCGCAGGTAGAGCCCGGCCCAGGCGGCGATCCCGAGCAGCGCGCAGACCAGTTGCGGGGGCGAACCGATCTCGCCAAGACGGAAATGCACCGCGATCGCCCCGCCGAGAAAGGCAGTCACCAGGATCGCACCCAGCACGGCGGTGCGCGGAATGGCGAGCAGCACGGCACACAAGATCGTGACGGCCGCGAGCTGCGGCCCCTGATGCGGCGCAAATCCCGATTCCTCCAGGATGCCGATCATGAACGGCGGCATGAGGAACTGCGCCGCGCCATCCGCGAGCAACAACACGACGACGATGAAGGTGAGCGCCCTGCCGATCCAGACCATTCCAAATCTGACCCTTGCTTTTCCATGTGTGGCGCAGCCCTTTACTGAGATTCGGCCGCGCATGGCCATTGCGAATTCTTTTGCGAGTTTGGTCGTTCTCCCATCTGGCCGCATGAGCCCTGGGACGCGTTCCGCCCTTCCGGAACCCGAGAAGCGGAACCGATGGCAGGACCGTGACGGGTTCCCGGAACGGCGGCTTTCGGGCCAGTAACCGCGGAAGGCGCGAGCGTTCAGCTTATCCTAATGGTTCTGCGTCAAGGTCGCCTCGCCCGGACGAGAGCAACAACAAGTCGGGTAACAGGAGGACATCATGCGAATTCCAATGGCGCTTTCGACCCTGTTGCTGTCGGGCCTTGTCGTGGCCGACAGCCAGGAGGCCCGTGCTGCGGTATATTGCCAGTATGTCGGCTATCCGGCCGGATGCATCGCACAGGCCGGAGTCGTATTGCGGCCGCAGCCGGTCGCGCGCGCCGTCGTCACGCCCGGCGTCGGCACCGTGGGCGTTGGCGCGGCGGGTGTTGGTATTCGCCCCGGAACCCCGATGAATCGCGGCGGTCCCGTCAATCGCATCGGGCGCCGCTAGCACCTCCGTCGATCGTCGCAGGATTGCGCGCCGGGCCAGACGCAAAGGTCGGGCCGGATCGATGCATCGCTCGGCGTTCTGCATGCGGCTCTCGAACGGGGCGCGGATCGGCTTGTGAGCTGCGCGCTTGAACCCGGGGCGCATCCCGCTATCCAGAGCCGGTGAATCACATTCGGAAGAGCGCGGTCGTGATCGGCGGCGGCCCGTCCGGCCTGATGGCGGCCGAGATCGCCGCGGCCGGCGGCGCGCGCGTGACGGTGTATGAGCAAATGCCGTCGATCGGCCGCAAGTTCATGCTGGCCGGCCGCGGCGGATTGAACCTCACGCACAGCGAAGATTTTGAGTCCTTCATGCATCGCTATGGCGGTGCCGAGGCGGCGTTGCGTCCCGCGATCGAAGCGTTTCCGCCCGATGCCTTGCGCGCGTGGAGCGAGGCGCTGGGCCAGCCGACTTTTGTCGGCACGAGCGGCCGCGTCTTTCCGAAGGCGATGAAGGCCTCGCCCTTGTTGCGGGCGTGGCTGCGGCGGCTTGCCGATGCGGGCGTCGCGTTCGAGTTCCGCCATCGCTGGATCGGTTGGCACGAGGACGGACGATTACAATTTGACAGTCCGGGCGGCCCCGTCACCGTCGCTGCCGACGCAGCGATCCTGGCGCTCGGCGGCGCGAGCTGGCCGCGACTCGGATCGGACGGCGGATGGGCGAATATTCTTGAGAGAGAAGGCATCGCCATCGCGCCGCTGAAGCCGGCCAATTGCGGCTTCACCGTTGCGTGGTCCGACGTGTTTCGCGCGCGCTTCGAGGGGGCGCCGCTCAAGCGCATCGCGTTGTCATTCGGAGATGTGACCGTTCGCGGCGAGGCCATCGTGACGCGCATGGGTCTGGAAGGCGGCGCGGTCTATGCGCTGTCGGGCGCCTTGCGCGATGCCGTCGCCGCATCGGGCGAGGCTATCCTGCATGTCGATCTGCGGTCCGATCTTGCGGCGCAGATTCTTGCGAAGGCGCTCGCCGTGCCGCGCCGCAAACAATCGCTCTCGACGTTCTTGCGCAAGGCGGCGGGCCTGTCGCCGGTCGCCATCGGTCTCTTGCGCGAGAGCGCGCGGTCTGCAGTCGATCTTGCGGCGATGCCGGCGCAAACGCTCGCCAACCTGATCAAGAAGGCGCCGATCCGACTCACCGGAACAGCGCCGATCGCACGCGCGATTTCGAGCGCGGGCGGCATCTCGTTCGCCGAGATCGACGAACGCTTCATGCTTCGGAAGAAGCCGGGCGTGTTCGTCGCGGGCGAGATGCTGGACTGGGAGGCGCCGACCGGCGGCTATCTGCTGCAGGCCTGCGTTTCGACCGGCGCCGCCGCCGGCCGCGGCGCGCTGGAATGGCTTGCTCCCCTGCGCTGCCTCTCCCCGCCTGCGGGGAAAGGGTCGGGGTGAGAGGCCTCTTCGCAAAACACTCCGTGTGTGACATTGCCCCTCACGCGATTTCCTTTGCTTGGAAATCGACCTCTCCCCGCAGGCGGGGAGAGGTGACGGAGCAAACGGCAGGGGTCTCCGATGCAACAGGCAGTCGTTACCGCCCCTCCATCTCCTCACGCAGAATTTCCAGCGCCAGCCATCTCTCCTCGGCCTCCGCCAGTTCGGCCTGTGCTGCCGCCAGCGCGCCGGATGCCGCATCGAAGGCTGCGCGGTCGCGCGCATAGAGGCCGGGATCGTCAAGCGTCTTCTGCAGGGCCGCGATCGTCTTCTCGAGCCTATCCATCGTCGCCGGCAAGGTCTTGAGCGCATGCGCGTCGTTGAAGCTCAGCTTGCGCCGCGGCTGCGCAGGCGGCGCCGGCGCGACCGAAGGCGCGGCCACCTTCTCCGCCTTCGCGCTCTTGCCGGCCGGCCGGCGCGCGAGATCCTCGCCGCGCTGCGCCAGCATGTCGGAATAGCCGCCGGCATAATCGGTCCAGCGCCCATCGCCTTCCGGCGCGATCACGCCGTTGACCACGCGGTCGAGAAAGTCGCGGTCGTGGCTGATGAGAATGACGGTGCCGGCATAGTCGCCGAGCATGTCCTCCAGCACATCGAGCGTCTCGAGATCGAGATCGTTGGTCGGCTCGTCGAGCACCAGCACGTTCGACGGCAGGCTCAGCACGCGCGCTAGCAGCAGCCGCGCCCGCTCACCACCCGACAGCACCCTGACGGGAC
>JACAEG010000065.1 GCA_013388965.1 Pseudorhodoplanes sp.
ATGCAGGGTAAGGACAAGCCGGATTACGGCCGCGCCGTGGACCTGCTCACGCGCGCCGCGATCAAGGAAATGATCGTCCCCTCGCTGCTGCCGGTGCTGTCGCCGATCGTCGCCTATTTCGTCATCTACTTCGTCGCGGGCGGCGGGGTGGCCGGCAAGTCGGCCGGCTTCGCGGCCGTGGGCGCGATGCTGCTCGGCGTGATCGTGACGGGTCTGTTTGTCGCGATCTCGATGACCTCGGGTGGCGGCGCGTGGGACAACGCCAAGAAGTATATCGAGGACGGTCATTACGGCGGAAAGGGCTCCGAAGCCCACAAGGCGGCCGTGACCGGCGACACGGTCGGCGATCCCTACAAGGATACGGCCGGCCCTGCGATCAACCCGATGATCAAGATCACCAACATCGTGGCGCTGCTCCTGCTGGCGATCCTCGCGCACTGATCCGCATGTTCGGAGAATGAGGAAAGCCCCGCGAGCGATCGCGGGGCTTTCCGATTCGGGCTCGACTCAAGACACCGCGCGCTATTGGGTGCCGATGATCTTGAACAGATAGGTGATGTAAGACAATTCCTGGCCGCCGGCCGGCGTTTCGCGAGCGACGAAGTCGAAAATCTTGCCATCCTTCATGCCGTAATCGGCGAGCCGCTGCACGCGGCGATTCTTGTCGAAATAGACCGCGATAACGCGCTGGTCGGTGACATTGGTTTTCAGGAAGGCGGCTTTGCGCTCGGCCCGCTGGGAGATGTAGTAGAAGGCCTCGCCGCTGACGGTGGCGACGGTGGAGGGCGTTCCCAGCACTACCAGCACCTGTTCCTGGGTAGAACCGACTGGCAATTGCTCCAGTGCGCCCTCGGGCAGCACATAACCGCGCTGATAGACCTGCTCGCAGCCGCCCAATACCAGCATGGCGGCCAGCGCGGAGACCGCGACGGGATGCCATAGGCCGTTGCAGAACCTTGCTTTCGCCATCAGAAAGGACTTGATCCCGAGCTTGTGCGGAAGGCCCTACCCGGGCAGTTCCGAAATTGCAACGATAGGGCGTCCCGATGATGAACGGCCGAACCAGGCGATGAAGCTGAATTTCTTTGCGCGGCCCACCCCGGCCAGCACCCTCCGGGCCCTCTATGGCGCCATCGTGGCGCAGGCCCGTAACCCGGTCTTTTACCGCAGCTACCGGGTGCCGGATACCGTCGACGGGCGGTTCGACATGATCGTGCTGCACCTGTCGCTGTTCCTGCACAGGACCGAGAGCGGCGACGATCGGCTGCGCCGGCTCGGTCAGGGTGTATTCGACCTCTTTTGCGCGGAGATGGACGGCCATATGCGCGAGACCGGGGTCGGCGACCTGGCGGTTCCCAAGCGCATGCAGGCGGTGGTGGAGGGCTTTTATGGCCGCCACCGCGCCTACGGGGCCGGACTCGCGGCGAACGAGGGAACCGGGCTCGCGGCGGCCATCGCCCGCAACGTCTACGGACGCCCCGAGGGGGGCCCGGATCTCCCGGCCGGCCGGCTTGCTACCTACATGCGGGAGGCGGCGAGACGTCTGGCCGCCCAGCAGGATTTCGCGCAGGGCATCGTCTGGCCCGACGCGCAGGCGATGGCGGGACGGGCCTCATCGCACGCAACGGAAACCATGCCATGACGGCACCGCTCTGGAGCGTTCCGGTTTCGATCGACGACGTCACCGAGGCCGGGTTGCATCTTCATCTCGTCGCCGACGAGGCGACGCGGGCAGCGGTCGCGCGCGCCGCGGGCCTGCGCGACCTGCCGCGCCTCGAAGCGTCGTTCGACGTTGCCCGGAAGGGTTCGGATTCGCTGAAAGTCGTCGGGGACGTGTCCGCGACCGTCGGGCAGGATTGCGTCGTGACGCTCGAGCCGGTCGAGAACGAGGTGCACGAGAGCATCGACCTCGTCTTCGCCCAGAGCGGGGGCGGGACGATGGCCGACGACGAGGGACAGGCCACGCTGCAATTCCAGGATGCCGAATTGCCGGAATCCATGCCGGACGGCGTGGTCGATCTGGGGGCGCTGGCGACCGAGTATCTCCTGCTCGGGATCGACCCCTATCCGCGCAAGCCGGACGCGATCTTCGAGAATCCCGGAAAGGACGAGCCGCGGGAAAACCCGTTTGCCGTGCTTTCCGCGCTGAAGAAGCCGGCCGGCGGGGACAAGTCGTGAAGCCGGCTGCGGCTGTTGTATTGGTCGTTCGAACCGCTATTGTCGCCGCCCGTGGCGGGCCTTGCGGTCGGCCGATCTAGCGATTCAGGGGTCCGCTTAGGTCGATTCATGCCCGAGAAGGTTCGCATTGCCCTCGACGCCATGGGCGGCGACCACGGCCCGACGGTCATTGTGCCGGGCGCGGCCCTGGCGCTGCAACAGAACCCGAATACCGAATTCGTGTTCTTCGGGCGGAGGGATGAGATCGATGGGCTCCTGGCCCAGCATCCGGCGCTGCAGCGCGTCTCGCGGGTCGTCCACACCGACGTGGCGATCCGCATGGAGGACAAGCCGAGCCAGGCCTTGCGCTACGGGCGCTGGAAATCCTCGATGTGGCTTGCAATCGATGCGGTGAAGAAGGGTGAGGCGGACGCGGCGATCTCGGCCGGCAACACCGGCGCATTGATGGCGATGTCAAAGTTCCACCTCAAGACGATGGCCGGCATCGAGCGCCCGGCCATCGCGGCCTTGTGGCCGACCTTGCGCGGCGAATCCGTCGTGCTCGATCTCGGCGCGACGATCGGCGCGGACGTCAAGCATTTGGTCGACCTCGCCGTGATGGGCAGCGCGATGGCCCGCATCCTGCTGAAGATCGAACGGCCGACGGTCGGCCTGCTGAATATCGGCGTGGAGGAGGTCAAGGGACTCGAAGAGGTGCGCGAGGCCGGACAGCTCTTGCGGGAGTGCAATTTCCCGTTCCTCGAATATGTCGGCTTCGTTGAAGGCGACGGCATCGGCAAGGGCGTGGCCGATGTTGTCGTGACGGAAGGCTTTGCCGGCAATATCGCGCTCAAGACCGCCGAAGGTACCGCGCGCCAGATCGCGACCTTCCTGCGCAACGAAATCCAGAGGACGCGCCGCTCCAAGCTCGGCTATTTGCTCGCCCGCCGCGCCTTCCGCGCCCTGTCGGAGAAGCTCGATCCGAGCCGCTCGAACGGGGGCGTTTTTCTCGGCCTCAACGGGATCGTGCTGAAGAGCCACGGCGGCACGGATGCCGAAGGCTTCGCCGCCGCGATCGCTATCGGGCACAATATCGTTCGCCATGAATTGCTCCGCCGCATCGAGCAGATGCTGGTGGTCGAGGCCAGATCCCTGCCGGCAGCCGGAGCCGCATCTTGACCATACGTTCTGTGTTTCTGGGCGCCGGGTGCTTCCTCCCCGAGCGCGTGCTCACCAATCACGAGCTTGCGCGCATGGTCGACACCTCCGACGACTGGATCGTGCAGCGCACCGGCATTCATGAACGGCATGTCGCGGCGCCGAACGAATTCACCTCGGATCTCGCCTTGAAGGCGGCCAGAGCCGCGCTCGCCGACGCGAAGGTCGAGGCCGACTCGATCGATCTGATCGTGGTCGCGACCTCGACCCCGGACAACACCTTTCCCGCCACCGCGGTCGCCGTGCAGGCCGGTCTCGGCATCACGACCGGGGCGGCCTTCGATTTGCAGGCGGTCTGCTCCGGCTTCGTGTTCGGGCTGTCGACGGTGGATGCCTTGCTGCGGGCCGGCAATTTCAGGCGTGCCTTGCTGATCGGGGCGGAGACCTTTTCGCGCATCCTCGACTGGACCGACCGGACCACCTGCGTGCTGTTCGGGGACGGGGCGGGCGCCATCGTGCTGGAAGCGCAGGAACAGCCGGGCGGGCGAGGGGATCGCGGCGTGCTGACCACGCATCTGCGCTCCGACGGGCGGCACAAGAAGAAACTCTATGTCGATGGGGGGCCGGGCTCGACCCAGACCGTCGGCCATCTGCGCATGGAGGGTCGCGAGGTGTTCCGCCATGCGGTAACGATGATCACCGACGTGGTCGTGGAAGCCTTCAAGGCGACCGGCTACACCGCCACGGACCTCGACTGGTTCGTGCCGCATCAGGCCAACAAGCGCATTATCGACGGTTCGGTTCACAAGCTCGGGATTGATCCGAGCAAGGTCATCATCACCGTCGACAGGCACGGCAACACCTCGGCGGCCTCGATTCCGCTTGCTCTTTGCGTCGGTCTTGCCGACGGGCGGATCAAGCGGGGCGATCTCGTGATGTTCGAGGCGATGGGCGGCGGGTTCACCTGGGGGGCCGCGCTCGTCCGCCTTTGACCTTGCAGCGCAGCAGATAAGCGCCATAGAGGCGCCGCCGCAACGCCGGAAAATCTTGCGGCGAAAGGCGGTTGACCCTTGTTTTTCAAGACCATATCGTCAGTTCACTTGGATCGCCAAGTAGGGGCTGGTGGCGATGGCGGCGAAAACGGTGACTCGCGCCGATCTGTGCGAGGCGGTCTACCAGAAGGTGGGGCTGTCGCGGACGGAGTCTGCGTCCCTGGTCGAGCTGGTGCTCAAGGAGATTACCGATTGCCTCGAGCGCGGCGAAACCGTGAAGCTGTCCTCGTTCGGCTCGTTCGTCGTGCGCAAGAAAGGCGAGAGGATCGGCCGCAATCCGAAAACCGGCAAGGAGGTCCCGATCTCCCCGCGGCGCGTGATGGTCTTCAAGCCCTCCGCCATTCTCAAGCACCGCATCAACGGCGGCAGTGAGAGCACGGCTCCGTCGCACGATTAGACGAGTCGTCACCCAGCGGATGAGGGAGCCGGGCATTGGACAAGGCGCCGGACGCATTTCGAACCATCAGCGAGGTCGCAGAGGACCTCGCCGTGCCCCAGCACGTGCTGCGGTTCTGGGAGAGCCGTTTCACGCAGATCAAGCCGATGAAGCGCGCCGGGGGCCGCCGCTATTACCGGCCGGACGACGTCGATCTGCTGCGCGGCATTCATCACCTGCTCTATGGCGAAGGGTACACGATCCGCGGGGTGCAGCGCATCCTGAAGGAGCAGGGGGTCAAGTTTGTCGAGCAGGTGTGGCGGCCTGGCGCGGAGCAGCCTGCACATTTCGCGGCCGACGACGACGAGGCGCCGCCGCGTCGCCGTCTGGTCGCGCAGTCGTCGCGCTCGCACGGGGACGTGGGTGCCGAACGGGATGACGATGAGGAGCGCTTCGCTGCCGCGCCGCCGCGCCCAAGAGCCTCGCCCGAAGCGGCGCGCGAAACCCTGCGCAAGCTGCAAGCCGCGCTGTTCGAGCTTGGCGAATGCCGGCGGCTGCTCGATGAAGCGATGGGCATTGCCGAGCCCCGCTGACCCCGATCGGGTTAGCTTCTATTGCTGGATGCGGTGCCAAGCTCGCCGTTGCGTGGCAAAACACGGTCCTTCATAGTTGCATTGACGGGTTTGGGGGGTGGGGATGGCATTCAATCAGGGCGATCGCGTGCGGCCGAGCAAAGGCGGGTTTCTGATGACCGTCGAGTGGGATCGTGGCGGCACGGTTACATGCTGGTATTTCGACGCAGCCGACAATCTGCTGAAGGAACAGATCAATGCTCCGGACCTGGTTCTGGTCGGGACCTTCGGCCAGGCGCCCAATCTTCAAATCGGCGGGGGAGCGCGGCTCAGGTCGGGTGGGCCGCTGATGTCGGTGCAGGATCTCGATGAGGCGTTTGCGACATGCAAGCGCGCGAAGGACATTACCGAGCAATATCCGATCAATATGCTGATGGAAGCGTCCTGATGAGGCTGCCCGGGGTGCGGCGCCCGAGGTCTTGCCTTGCGCGCGTCCTGCCATCCCTTGGGAACAGCGAGGCTGCGGCATACAGCCTGTGCGAGGGAGGGGGTTTCCCGGCTAGAATGAGGTAGCGGGGAAAGCCGAATGGTCCAGCAGCTCATCGAACTCTGCACGTCGAATGCCGGGTTGACCTGGATGATGGTTGCGAGCGATACGGCGATCGCGCTCGCCTATTTCGCCATCCCGCTCACAATGGCCGTGGTGCTGCGGCATCGCAAGGAAGACATCCCCTATCCCTGGCTGTGGACGCTTTTCGTCGCGTTCATCGTGGCCTGCGGGATGACGCATCTGGCGCATGTCTGGTCGGCGCTCAGCGGCACCGCCTATCTCGGGCTGCATGCCACGATCGGCGTGATCACGGCGCTCGCTTCGGTCGGCACTGCTGTCGCCTTCGCCTATATCCTTCCGCAGATCAGGAACCTGCCTTCGCCCCGGCAGCAGCGGGCTCTGCTCGAAAAGCTGGTCGCGGAGCGCACCAGGGAAAAGGATCACCTGATCCGCGAAATCAATCACCGCATCGGAAATCAGCTACAGGTCCTGAGCTCGGTCCTCTCGATCGAGAGCCGGCGGGCCGAGACCCCGGAGGCGCAGCTCGTTCTCAAACGGTTGCGCGACGAGCTCGACAGGATGTCGGCCCAGCATCTCGAGCTGTCGCACCGGGACTATCTCGCCATGTCGGACGAGACCCGCGACGACAAGCGCCAGATTGTTCAACAAGACCGGGCACGATCGAGCGAGTTCGAGCTCGCGCGCGGTGAGAAAGCCTAGATCTTACGGACGTCGAGCCCGGACATGATCGCAAAGGTCCGGCGCCAGCCGCGTTGCGGGTCTAGGGAAGCGGCGTTTCGTTGCATGTGACGGTGATGTCGTCGGCCGTCGCGCGCGCGACGCAAGTCTTCAGCGTGCCCTTTGCCGACGGTAGGGACGTATAGGCGGTTGCGGTCGACAATGCGACGTGCGGCAGGAACGGAGAATCGGGAACCGCCGCGACGGCTGCGATGGGGGCAAAAGTCCCGGTGACCGACGCGCATTTCAGGTCGGCCGGAAGCGGATTTCCAAGCGGTCCATGCACGCGGCAGACGCGCACTTCCGTGCCGCTCTGGAGCCAGGTGAAGACGTAGACGTCCTGCGCCGTGACGGATGCTGTCGAACCGACAAATCCGAGGCCGGGTGTGAAATCGCGCGGCGACTGCGCGCCCGCCAGCGTCGCCGCGAACGCCGCCAGGAAGCCGCCGAGCATGACTCGCTTCAACATCGTGCCAATTCCGCCGTCGTTCATGGAACCTGTTCGAAAGGCAGGCTTCGAGCGATGACGCCGCTGTTCCTGCCGGGACCAAGTGGCGAGAGATTGCACCAAAAATCGGAATCAAGAATTAACCCGCCGGTTTGCGCCGACGGGCTGGAGGAGGAAGGACGAGAAGCCGGCGGCCCGGGAGCCATTTCAGCCCTCTGCCGCGGGGCGCGATTGTTCGACCACCAAGCGAGCTGCTTCAATCACTTGTATGTCCCGTGCACGCCCCCAAAACTTGCGACTTCAGGCTCCTTTTGGCTTGCCGGGGGGCCCGCCTCGCGGATCGTTGTAGCCTGCCGGCTGCGCACGCTCGTAAGCCGCGGCCAGCCGCACGACATCGTATTCCCCGAGCGAGCGGGCGACGATCTGCAAGCCGATTGGCATGCCTTTGTCGGAGAGGCCCGCGCACACCGTCCCCGCCGGCTGGCCGGTCAGGTTGAACGGGTAGGTGTAGTAGACCCAGGACACGAGGTTTCGGTCCGTCAGATGAGGCGGTATGTCCGTGCCGATGTCCAGCTCGCTGACCGGAAGCACCGGTGAAATGAGGGCATCGTATTTCTCGAAGAAAAGTCGCAGCTTTTCCCGAAAGGCGTAGCGCTCGAACACCTTCTCGTAATATGAGCGCATGTCCTGCGCGAGTGCGGCCTCCAGCACCTCGGCGACCGCCGGGTCCAGCAAGTCCCGCTGGTTCTCGACAAAGGGGCGGAGCCGGGTGCCAACCCCTGCATAGAATTCCGCGGTCCACAGGTCTGCCGGATCCCTTTCGAAGACATTGTCGATTTGCTCGACGTGGCAGCCTAGCTGTTCGATCGTCTTGGCGGCGGCATCGACGACGCGCAAAACGTCCGCGTCCGGACGCGCGTATCCGAGCGTAGGGCTGTAGGCGACGCGCATGCCGGCGACCGAGGCCCGTGTGGCGCCCAGGACATCCGGGACCGGGCCTGCGACGCCGAACGGATCGCGCGCGTCATGGCCGGCGATCGCAGAGAACAGCAAGGCCGCATCCTCGACCGAGCGGGCGATCGGGCCGACATGCGCCAGGGTCGGAGTGGCCGATGTCGGCCAGACCGGCACCCGGCCGAAATGGCCCTTGAGCCCGGCGAGGCCGGTAAACGAGCAGGGGATGCGAATTGAGCCGCCGCCGTCCGTGCCAAGCGCAAACGGCGTGATGCCCGCGGCGACGGATGCAACGGCGCCCGCACTCGATCCCCCGGGCGTCTTGGCGAGGTTCCAGGGGTTTCGGGTGATCCCGGTCAGTGGGCTGTCGCCGACGGGCTTGCAGCCGAATTCGCTCGTGGTCGTCTTGCCGATGAAGACGGCGCCGGCTGCCTTTGCGCGCTCGACCGCGGGCGCATCGGCTGCGGCGACGTTTTTGGACATGGTCTTCGAGCCGGAAGCATAGGGCAGGCCGCCTGCGGCCATCAGGTCCTTGGCCGAGAACGGGATGCCGTGAAGGAGCCCCAGCGGATGCCCCTTCATCACGGCATCTTCGGCCGCTTGCGCGGCTGAGAGCGCGATCTCTGGCGTGATCAGGAAGAAGGCGTTCAGCGTCTTCTGGCTTGCCTCGGCCGCCTGCAGGGCGCGCTTCGTCAATTCGACGGGCGAGATATCCTTCCTCGCGATCCTCCGCCGCAATTCGACTGCAGACATCCGGTCAAATTCTGTGGACATGCGCGCTCTCCCGCCCAAAGGCATCTGCGGACGAAACGGCTGTCCGCAGATGCGCGCGTGGTTGCCTACTCGCTCACGATCGCAAAGGCGCGCACAGGCGAGCCGGATCCGCCCTTGAACTTGAGGGGAACTCCAAAGAACTGGAACTCCTTCTTGTCGACCAGCTCTTCGAGATTGACCAGCCATTCCCAGTGACTGATGCCGAGATCGCGGCAGAGACGGTGCTGGGCAAAGATGTTGTCGGTCGGCTTGTCGGTGGATGGGCCTTCGACGCCGTGCATCTTCGAACCGCGGTCATGAAGCCATTTGGTCGCCTCGACCGTCAGCAGGGGATTCTTCCAGACCGAGTCGAGCGTCGGATAGGTGCGCTTGTGGAAGCCCGTGCACAGCAGCACGATATGCCCGTTCACCTTCACACCGCATTTCCGCTCGGCCTCTTCCATGTCCTTGACGGTGATGTCGCCAAGATCGGGGATGTGGCGCAGATCGAAGCACACGGCCTTGCCCATGAACATTTCGAGCGGCATCTCATCGACCGGCTTGCCATTGGGGTTGACGTGGCGGAAGGCGTCAACATGCGTGCCGACGTGATCGAGCATGGCAACGAAATTGGTCTGGAACGTCATGGCATCCCCGGGGATGCCAAGATTCATGGCCTTGGTCGATTCATGGCTGAGATGAGTGGTGATGACCGGCCGCTGAAACAGCTTGTGCGCCGGCATGTTGTCCTCGATCAAGAGGCTCAAGTCGATGACGCGCTGACCCATGTGCTTTCTCCTTGGTTGTGCGCTAGACAGCTTTTCGTTTTTTTCCCAGGAAGGTTTCCATGACCTCCGGCGATCCCGCGAGCTGGGCTGAGGTGCCTTCAAGCTCGACCCGACCCTGGCCGATGACATAGGCCCGTTGCGCGATCGCGAGCGCATGCGACGCCAGCTGTTCCACAAGGAGGATGGATTGTCCGCGCGCATTGAGATTGCGCAGCAGGGTCATGAGCTGCTCGACGACCTTGGGTGCAAGGCCGAGCGAGAGCTCATCGATCATGAGCAGGGCAGGCTTCGAGAGCAGGCCGCGGCTGATCGCCAGCATCTGCTGCTCGCCGCCGGACAGGCTGCCGGCACGCTGATGCAGGCGTTCCCTCAGCCGCGGAAACAGCTCGAATATCTCCTCGAACTGGGCGAGAACGCCGGCGCGGTCGCGATTCCAGCGCGTGTAGGCGCCAAGGATCAGATTATCCTCGACCGTCTGATCCGCGAAAATCAGGCGGCCCTCGGGGATCAGCGCCATTCCGAGATTGACCTTCTGATGTGCGGCGAGCGTGGTCGTGTCGGCGCCGTTGAACTCGACCTTTCCGGCACTGGGGCGGACGAGACCGGATATGCCTCTCAGGATCGAGGTCTTTCCCGCTCCATTGTTGCCGATCACCGCGACGAGCTCGCCCGGTCGCACCTCCATGTCGACGCCGCGGACGGCGGTCGCGCCGCCGTATCTCACCTGCAGCCCGGACACTTTCAGAAGAGGGCGGTCGCTCATGACGCAGCCTCCGCCGATGCGCCATGCGTGCCGAAATAGGCCTCGATGACCTTCGGATCCTCCTGCACGATATCGGGCGGAGCGCTTGCGATGACCACGCCGTAATCCAGGACGGTGACCTGATCTGCGACAGCCATGATCAGTTCAACGTGGTGCTCGATCAGAAGAACGGAAATGCCCAGCGCGGCGATGCGGCGGATCATCTTGTCGAGTTCTTCGATCTCATGCGTGGTCAGCCCGGCGGCAGGCTCGTCCAGGAGCAGCAATCGAGCGCTGGTCGCAAGCGCACGCGCTATTTCCAGGCGGCGCTGGAGCCCAAAGGGCAGGAATCGCGCTCTTTCGTTTGCGTAGCCCTCGAGATCGACGAACTTGAGCAATCCGAGCGCGGCGGCCCGGCATTGCTCTTCCTCGCGCCGGAAGCGCGGCGTGCGAATACAGGCGTCGAGGAAATTGTAGGAGAAGCGGTTCTGATATCCGACCATGACATTATCGAGGACGGTCAGGTCGCCGAACAGCTCGGTGTTCTGGAAGGTGCGCGCCAGACCGCTGCGCGCAACGAGATGCGGCGGCTGACCCGTGATATCGACGCCATTGAGCGCGTATCGGCCGCTGTCGGGTCGATAGAATCCGCTGATCGTGTTGACGAAGGTCGATTTTCCGGCGCCGTTGGGCCCGATCAATGCATGGATTTCCGCCGGTCGCACGCACAGGGACACGTCGCTCAGTGCTGTCAGTCCGCCGAACCGAACCGTCAGGCCCTCCGCCTTGAGCTCGGTCGGCCGCCGGTCCGCAACCTTGCCGATGGCGAGTGCTTCTTCGAGTGGCAGACCGGCTGCTTCGATCCTGCGTGGCTGCGGGCGCCATTTGCGCCAGAGTTCTGAAAGCGTGCCGAACACGCCCAGGGGAAGGACGAACATCACGACGGCCAGCAGCAGGCCATAGGCGAATTTCTGCCAGTACTGGAACTGCTGCAGGTATTCCGGAAGATAGGTCAGGATATAGGCGCCGATGAGGGTGCCGGTCGTGGTGCCGGCGCCGCCGAAAATCACCATCAGGAGAAAGCGGATCGAATCCGAGAAGGTGAAGATGTCGGGCGAGATATACGAGTTGAGAAAGGCGTAGAGGACGCCGGCAAGTCCCGCGGTGGCCGCCGAAATGACAAAGGCGAGGGTCCTGATTCCCGTCGCGTTGATTCCGAGGCTGCGCGCTGCGGTCTCGCTTTGCGAGACCGCTAGCATGGCTCTGCCATACTTCGAACGCTTCAGGTTGTGGGTCACGATCACGACCAGAACCAGCACACCTGCAAGCACCGCGTAATAGGCGTAGCCGGTCAGCGCGATGCCAAGGATGGAGGGCTTGGGGATGCCGGTGATCCCCATCGGCCCGCCCGTCAGCCCCTGCCATTCGATTGCCGCGTTCTCGACGATCAGGCCGAAGGCAATGGTGATGACGGCGAGGTAGACGCCCCGCACGCGCACCGTTGGATAGGCGAGCAGCGCGCCAAACAGGCTGGCGACGATGATGGCGGCTATGCTCGACGAAACCAGCTCGAAGCCGAGCCGGGTCGAGAGAATTGCAGCCGTGTAGGCTCCCAGTGCGAAGAGTCCGGCCTGGCCGAGCGAAATCAGTCCGGCGAGTCCGACCAGGATGTTCAGTCCCAGCGCGACAACGGCATAGATCAGGAACAGCATGAACAGCCGCAGCTCGTACTCATTGGCTGCGGTGAGCGGAACGACGGCCAGTACGACGGCAAGCAGGGCAAAGCCGATCAGCGACTGGTACTTGCTCATACCTTGAAGACCTCGCGCTTGCCGAAGAGGCCTTGCGGAAAGATGAGCAGGACCAGAATGGTGAGGCTGAAGCCGATGATCTCGCGCGCCGCCGTCGAGATATAGCCCTCGACGAACTTCTCGATCACGCCAAATGCGAGACCGGCAATGACCACGCCGGGGGCGCTGGTGATACCGCCGATGATCGCGACGGCGAAGC
>JACAEG010000336.1 GCA_013388965.1 Pseudorhodoplanes sp.
CCATCTGATCGTCGGGGGCGCCGTTGCGTCCCATCGTGAAGCGCTCGCGCGACCAGTCGCAGGAGGCGCCGAGCCGCTTGAGCTGGTTGACGATGGTGCCGCCCGATTCCGCCTTCCATTCCCACACGCGCTCGAGGAATTTCCCGCGTCCCATCTGCCGGCGGCCGGGAAGCTGGCGCTCCATCAATTGCCGCTCGACCACCATCTGGGTCGCGATGCCGGCATGGTCGGTGCCCGGCTGCCAGAGCACGTCGCGCCCGCGCATGCGCTCGAAGCGGCAGAGAATGTCCTGCAGCGTGTTGTTCAGCGCATGGCCCATATGCAACGAGCCGGTGACGTTGGGCGGCGGGATCACGATGGTGTAAGGCTTGGCATCCGCGCGATCCGGACGGCCGGCGCGGAACGCGCCCGCGTCCTCCCACGCTTTCGCGATTCGGCCTTCCACTTCGCGGGGCTGATAGGTCTTGTCGATCATCGTCTTTTCGGTCTGGGCAATCGGCGCGGTAGAAAGCCCACCGCGCTCCGCCCTGTCAACGTCCGGACATTAACGCTTGTCCACTGCCATTAACCCCGCGCTGCCTCCCACCCGCGCAATCGTTTTCCTCGCCTTCGCCGCCTTCGCGAGCCAGGCGATGGTGCGCGTGACCGACCCCCTCCTGCCGCAGATTGCCGCCGATATCGGCACCACCGTCGGCACCGCCTCGATCGTCACCAGCGCCTATGCGGTCTCGCACGGGCTGACGCAGCTTTTCGGCACGCCGCTCGGCGACCGGCTGCCAAAATACGTGATGGTCGCGGTGTTGTGCCTCGCCTGCGCGGTGGCCACGGCGGCCTGCGGCCTGAGCCAGTCGCTCGCCTCGCTCGGGATCGCCCGGCTGGCCTGTGGCATGACGGCGGGCACGCTCATCCCGCTCTGCATGGCGTTTATCGGCGACACGGTCCCCTACGAGCGTCGGCAGGCCGTGCTCGGCCGCTTCCTTGCCGGCACGATCATGGGGCTTGTGAGCGGCCAGGTCATCGGCGGTGTCGTCGGCGACTATTTCGGATGGCGCAGCGTGTTCCTTTTCATCGCGGCCCTGTTCGTGTTCGTCGCGCTGATGCTCGGCTCCGAGATCCTGCGCAACCCGGTGACTCGCGTCTGGCCGCGGCCATCGCAGTCGCGCAGCGTGCTCGCGGATTACGCAGCCGTGCTCGGAAGCTCCTGGGCGCGCACGCTTTGCATCGCGGGCTTTCTCGAATGGGCCATCATGTTCGGCGCCTTCGCCTATATCGGCGCCGACCTTCACACGCGGCAGAATTTGAGCTTCACCGGAATCGGTCTTGTGCTGGCCGCCTTCGGCATTGGCGGGCTGACCTATGTCGTGCTGGTGCGCTGGCTGGTCGACCGGCTCGGGCAGATCGGCCTCGTCCGCCTCGGCGGCGTGCTGCTCGCGCTTGCCTTTCTCGCGCTTGCGCTGTTGCCGTCCTGGTGGACGGCCTTCGCCATGATCACCGTGATCGGCCTCGCCTTCCAAATGATTCACAACACGTTGCAGGTGAACGCCACCCAGATGGCGCCGGAGGCGCGCGCGATGGCGCTCGGCATCTTCTCCTTCGCGCTCTATGCCGGACAGGCGTTCGGCGTTGCCGCGGCGGCGCCCGCGGTCGACAGCCACGGCGCCGTGCCGGTCTTCATGCTTGCCGCTGCCGCTTGGCCGCTGCTGGCCTGGTGGATCATTACGCGCCTGAGAGCGCGGTCAATGATCTAGCGTTTCAGCGACCGCGCGAAACGCGCTCGATCTCCGCGCGCACGAGCCGCTCCACGAGTCCCGGCAGATTGTCGTCGAGCCAGGTCTTGAGCATCGGCCGCAGCATGTCGCAGACGAGATCCTCGATGGTGCGGCCGTTCTGCACCATGACGGCGTGAGCCAGGGACGTGAACGCGGAATCGACCGAGGCGTAGGTTGAAGGCGACATCAGCGGCTCATGATGATGCATGCCGTTGACGTAGGCGGGAGCCGCGGCCTGTGGCTGAGGCTGCGGAAGGACGTCGGGCGCCCGCGCCTGCGGTGCCTGCTGGGGCTCCGGCTCGGGCTCCACCACGACCTGGGTCTCGGAGAAAAACACATCTGGCTGGCCGTCGATGGTCCGGAAAACGGGCGGCTCCTCGGGTTCCTTTGCGGGGGCAGCCTGCGCCGGCTCCGCCTTCATGTCTTCGGTGAGATCAAGGATGTCTGGCTCGCTTTCCAGGCTGGAATTCGAACTCACGCCTTCGAAAATCGCATCGAACTCACGCTGGATGTCCTGTTCCCGAGCCGCCGATGACGGCGCCGGCTCGGCAGCCTGAGGGGGCGGCACAATGGCCGGACGCGGCGCCGCCGCCGGAATTTCGGCCTTGGGGGCAGGCTTTGGCGGGGTTTCCTCGTCCGAGATAATGCGCCGGATGGAAGCGAGAATCTCTTCCATCGACGGTTCTTGCATCTTTGCTGCCTGACTCATGCCTCGTCCCCGTCGCCCCCGCTCCGCCCCAATAAAGCACAAGATGGAGAGAAACTCTGCACCCGCTGCCGCCACCGGGGGCAGTCAAGTATCGCATGGCGAATATTGAACGCAAGGGACGGCCCGGCGACGGCCCTTTCGGCCTGCGGCGAACCTGTCGATAGGTTAACGCCCGTCCGGCGTCCGAACGCCGAACCAGCTGTCCCTGATCTGCTGATAATGCGTGATCACGTCATAGACGGGGACCTGCAGGCCGAGCACCGCGGCCGAGAGGCGCCCCGTTGCCGACAGCAAGGTATAGGATGCAACGACACGGTCGCGCTGGGCGGTGACGAGAGCCACCCGCGCATTCACGAGCTCCTGCTGGGCATTCAGCACATCGAGCGTGGTGCGCTGGCCGACACGCGCTTCCTCGCGCACGCCGTTAAGCGCGATTTCGGCGGCCGTTACCTGCGCGCGCGTCGCCTCGATCTGCGCTTTCGCCGCATCGAGCTGACCCCAGGCCTGCACGACATTGGCGCGGGCCTGATCGCGATTGACGGCAAGCTCAAGACGCCGCTGGCCGACTGTTTCCTTGGCCTGCCGGATCAGCGAGTATTCACTTCCGCCCTGATAGATCGGCACCTGGATCTGCCCGATCGCACTCGCAGACAGGTTGCGCACGGTCGTCTCCGTCGATCCCCAGGATTGCTGCACATTGCCTTGCACGGTGATGACCGGATACAGCGCCCCTTCCGAGACCTTGACCTGCAGCGCCGCCACGTCGACGCCGTACTCAGCCGCGCTGACGGAGGGATTCTCCGCCTGCCCCCGCGCCACAGCCTCGGCGAGCGTGCGCGGGGAAAGGCGGTCCACCGGCGTGCCGGGGGCAAGATTTCCGGGATCGACTCCGATCACGCGCCGGTAGATCGCCCGCGCAGTCACATAGTTCGATTGCGCCTGCAGCATCTGCGACTGCGCCGCGGCCACGCGCGATTCGGCCTGCGCCACGTCCGTGCGAGTCACTTCGCCGACATTGAAGCGGTCGCGCGTCTGGCGCAGCTGCTCCTGGATCACTTCGACGTTGCGCTTCTGCAGATCGAGGATTGCGCCGTCGCGCAGGAGATTCATGTAGGCGGTGACGGCGTCGAGCAACACAGTCTGTTCCACGACGCGCAATGTTTCGCGCGCGGCCCCGACCTGACTTTCCGCTTGCCGCGTACGGTTTCCCGTCTGGAAGCCGTCATACAGCGTCTGCGTTCCGGTTATGCCGACCGTGCGCGGATAGGACTTGCCGTTGTTGCGATTGACGATCTGGCCGGCGATGCCCGTGGAGGTGGTCTTGGTGTCGGTATACTGGATGCCCCCGCTGCCGCTGACGCTCAATGTCGGACGGTAGCCGGACAAGGCCTGCGGAACGCCTTCGTCGGTCGCGCGCAAGGACGCGCGCTGGGCATTCAGTTGAGGGTTGTTCTGGTAGGCCTGAACGAGTGCCGTTTCGAGGGTGTCTGCGAACGCAGCCGTATGCCCCGCGGCCAAAACCGCGAGCATCAAGGCCGGAAGCCCCCAACCCCTTCTCGGCATCCGCAATAAACTCCAACACCTGCCCATGCCAAAGCAAACCGGCAACTGCGCCGATTCGAGGCAGGGCACGGACCCTAGCCTATAGCCAAGGGTTCTGGCCCGGAACATCCCAAGCCGAAGTTTCCCTAATAATGACCGGGGGTTGGGTCTTTCAGGGCACACTGCCCCGAGACCTCAGAAAACGAAGGCGGGAGCGCGCTCGAATCCGGGGAGCCTGGGAGCGGCGGCGTCGAAGATCGGCCGTCCGGCAAGGTCCCCCTCGCCGGCCACATAGAGCCTGGCCTTGGGGGCCGGTCCGCTCGCCTCGATCGTTACCAATCTACCGCCGGACGCCACCTGGCGGGCGAAAGCGGGAGGCAGCACCTCGATCGACCCGTCCATAAGGACCACCTGGTAGGGCGCAGCTGCCGGCCAGCCTGCGGTCAGCGGCCCTTCGACCACGTCCACATTGGAAACATCCAGATCGGCCAGATTCCGGCGCGCCTGCCGGGCCAGCGCGTGATCCTCCTCAAGCGCCAACACCGACGCCGCGAGCTTCGCAGCGATGGCCGCCGAATAGCCGGTCGCGCAGCCGACGATAAGAACCTTGTCGGCGTCCCCGATGTCGGCGGCCTGGAGCAGCTTGGCCAGAACCATCGGTTTCAAGAGGCAGCGCGTACCGTCGTCGCTGACCGGAATGTCCATGTCGAGATAGGCAATGGCGGCCTTCGAGGCGGGGACGAAGCGCTCGCGCGGTACCTCCAGAAAGGCCGATATGACCCGCAGATCGGTGACATCGTTGGTCCGGATCTGGCCATCGACCATCATCCGGCGGGCAGTCGTGAAATCGGACATGGCTCGAACGCGGATCAGGACCCCTCGGAAGCCGGCGTTCTGCGGCAAGCCCGCCGAAAACGCAAGCGGGCCGCACATCGCCGCGGGACATGTCGGGCGCCGAATTCGGCACGCGACCGGGACCGGGACGCCCGTGTTGCCGCTCCGGGCAGCCTCCTATATAGCGAACCGCGAGGGCCACGTGGCGGAGTGGTTACGCAACGGTCTGCAAAACCGTGTACACCGGTTCAATTCCGGTCGTGGCCTCCATTCTTTGCAATTCGGGAAGGGCTTTGTTATACGCCGCCCCGGCGGCGATTTGCCCGCATGGTCCCCGGTAGCTCAGTGGTAGAGCAACCGGCTGTTAACCGGTTGGTCGCTGGTTCGAATCCGGCCCGGGGAGCCAGTTCATTCCAGAATTTCCGGAAAATTGGCGGTTTGCCGGCCCGTCGCCGCCCGGCGCTAGGGATAGCGCCAGTCCGCCCCCATTTCCTCCAGCCGCCTGTTGATCCAGTCCGCCGGCGGCATCGTCAATTTTGCGGTGACGGCGGGTGAGACATTTCCGTGGATCGCGACATATTCGTCCCGCAGTTTTTCCAGCACGATGGCCTGCGCGACCTTGGTCTGCGTGGCTGCCATGTCCTCCCTGTCTTCACGCTCCTGGTGCTGGACGAACGTCCAGTACGATCCGTAGCTCAGCGATGCCGCGGCACCGGCGATGATCGCGCACGCAAGCAGCAAGACGCCATTGAACCGAAAGGAACGTGCGGAAGGAGACGACATGAACTCCAAACGACGCGCCGCGCCTTTGGTTCCTGTCCTTCACGCCCCCTTGTGCCGAACGGCGTCACGAATGTCGTCGCTGCGGGCGCCGCATGGCATCGGGCCGGCAGATTGGCTATGCGTGACGGCATCCGAGCCCAGTCCGCAGGAGGCCGCCCGTGCCGCAATCCCGTCGCATCGCCAGGCTCGCCGCCTTGGCCGCGCTCGCGGCGGGTCTTGCTGCCAGCGCCGCAGCCGCCTGGGCGCAAGTGAGTCTTCCGCCCCCGCCGCAGGTGCCGACCCAATATTGCGCCGAATACACCGACGGCACCTATGCCTGCGGTATCCCGACCTGGGAGGAATGCGAGAGAACCATCTCGGGTGTCGGCGGACAATGCCAGATCGACACGCAGGGCCCGCCCCGGGAGAGCGTGCTGCAGAAGTTGCTGCTCCGCGATCGCACGCGCGCGGTGCCCGACATCGATCCGCCACCGCCGCCGCCTGATGAATGAGCCTTATCGCGCGCTCGCACCTGCAAGGTCATCCCACGCGGAACTGACTGCGGCACGTTGAGCTCAGGGGGCAGACGACGCGGTCCTGCGATCCAATACCGGCAATACCCGCGGCGCTGGGCCTTCGCCTGCGGCTTGGCCTGGCGCTCCTGCTTCTCCTGAGCGGTCCGCGCGGGCGCCGGCATTCCACGGTCGCCTCTCGCACGCATTCAAGCCCGGGACCGATCCCAAAATACTCCCCGATCCAAGGCCAGCCTCGGATTCCGCCCTTTCCGGCGGAGCGGCCTATTTCTCGACAAAGGCCTTCTCGATCACGAAATGCCCGGGCTCGCCGTGGCTGCCCTCCTCGAACTCGCGCGCCTCGAGAATGTCGCGCGTCTCGGCGATCATGGCGGGCGAGCCGCAGAGCATCACGCGGTCGGTTTCGCGGTCGAGGTCCGCAATGTCGAGATCGTCGAAAATCTTGCCCGACGTGATCAGGTCGGTGATGCGGCCGCGATTCTGGAACGGCTCACGCGTAACGGTCGGATAATAGAGCAGCTGAGCGCGCACCATCTCGCCGAGAAATTCGTGCTCCGGCAGGTCGCGGGTGATCATCTCGCCATAGGCGAGTTCGGAGACGAGCCGGCAGCCATGCACGAGCACGACGCGCTCGTAACGTTCATAGGTTTCCGGGTCCTTGATGATGGACAGGAACGGCGCCAGCCCGGTGCCGGTGCCGATCATGAACAACCGCTTGCCGGGGTGCAGATTGTCGTGAACCAGCGTGCCGGTCGCCTTGCGGCTGACCAGGATCGGATCGCCCTCCTTCAGGTGCTGAAGGCGCGAGGTCAGCGGCCCGTCCGGCACCTTGATCGAGAAGAACTCGAGCTGCTCCTCGTAATTCGCGCTCGCCATGCTGTAGGCGCGCACCAGCGGCCGGCCGTTGACCTCGAGGCCGATCATCGTGAACTCGCCGTTGCGGAAGCGGAAGGACTGGTCGCGCGTGGTGGTGAAGGAGAACAGCGTGTCGGTCCAGTGGCGAACGCTCAGGACGCGTTCCTGATTGAAGTTGCTCATGCGCGGGTCGTCTCTTGCTCTTGAGGGTCCGGGTCGTTCTCTGGGTCGTTCTTGGGTCGCGCGGAGGCGGCCGGGCATTCAGGCGGTTTTGTGCGGCGCAGCAATACCCATTCCCGGGCACAGGTCAAGGATTCGGGGGCTTTGACGGCGAATTCGAACTCTTTTGCCAGCGAACCGGCCGGAAGCAGCACGATTTTCGGGGAAACGTCGAAAACACGCCGAATTCCTTCCTCGCTCAACGCGATGGCGGTGGGAAGTCGGGCAAGACCTCCGCGCGCGAGACGAGCTTTGTCG
>JACAEG010000347.1 GCA_013388965.1 Pseudorhodoplanes sp.
CGACATCTATCTCAGCCATTGCCACACCGATCATATCGCCGGGCTGCCCTTCTTCGTGCCGCTCTATTCCGGGGCAAACAGGTTTCGCGTCTGGGCGGGCCATCTGCCGCCGGATTTTCCGGTCGAGCGCGCGGTGCGCATGCAGATGAGCTATCCGGTGTTTCCGGTCGGGATCGAGCAATTCTCCGCCGAACTCACATTCAGGGATTTTCGCGCGGGCGAGACGCTAAGACCCTTTCCCGGCGCGGTCCTGCGCACGGCGCCGCTCAATCATCCCGACGGCGCGACCGGCTATCGGCTGGAATATGGAGGGCGCGTGCTGGCCTATCTGACCGATCACGAAATGGGGGATTCGGTCGAGCCTGCCCTGCTCGATCTGGCCCGCAATGCCGATCTCGCGATTTTCGATTGCACCTACACGGACGACGAGATCGAGGCGAAGCGCGGCTGGGGGCATTCGACCTGGCGGCAGGGCCTGCGGCTCGCCGATGCGGCGGGGGTGAAGACCTTCTGCCTGTTCCATCACGCCCCCGAACACGACGATGCGTTCATGGCTGCGGTCGGCCGCGAGGCGGAGGCCGTGCGGCCCGGCACCCTCGTCGCGACCGAAGGTGTCACGATCGACCTGTAGAAAGAGCTGTCAGCGGCATTTGGTAAGCAAGAGGCAAGACGATGGACCCGTATATTCTGTGGGGATGGATCCAGCAATTCCTCCCGGAACATCTCGCTCACTTGAGCTGGTCGGACCCCGGCCTTCTCGCGCGCGAGCTTGCCGCCTACGCATGGTCGAAGCTCGACCTGACCAACACGATGGGCCTGATCGGAGGGCTCGTCTATGTCGCGACGCTGTGGATGCGCACGATGGTCCCGCTGCGCGTGATCGGCATTTTCAGCAACTTCGCCTTCCTTGCCTACGGCATTCTCGCCCGCTCGCTGCCCACCTTCATGCTCTATGCCGTGCTGCTGCCGATCAATTGCGTGCGCCTCTACCAGATGCTCGCGCTCATCCGGAAGGTGAAGACCGCCACCGAAAGCGACCTGTCGATGGACTGGCTGAAGCCGTTCATGACCCAGCGCAAATACAAGAAGGGCGACATCCTGTTCAAGAAGGGCGAGCAGGCGAATGAGATGCTCTACACCGTCAGCGGCCGCTATCTCGTGTCGGAGATCGGCGTCGAGATCTTGCCCGGCCGCCTGATGGGCGAACTCGGCCTGCTGACGCCGGGCAACCGACGCACCCAGAGCGTCGAGTGCATCGAGAATGGCGAGGTGCTGGCGATCACCTATGATCGCGTGCTGGAACTCTATTTCCAGGACCCCGAATTCGGCTTCTACTTCCTGCGCCTGACCACCGAGCGGTTGATGCAGAACGTGGCGAGGCTGGAGAAGATCGTCGAGGAGAACAAGATCCAGATGGACCGGATGCGGCTCACCTCGGCAGGCAAGCCGGGCTGAGGCGCGCGCTGCCCTCCGTTCCCGCGAATCCGGAATCCCGATTTTGGATTTCGGATTCCTGGCGAATGAGCGGAGACTGCGACTCGCTCCGAGCAGATCGGCGCGTCAGATCACCGGCGGCTGATCGGTCGCGACCGCCATGTCGTCCGATGCGGCTCCGACGCCCGGCGCGTCGCCCTGCATCGGCGTGTCCGCCATGAGGCGCAGGTCGCCGCCGCGCAGCACAAACAGGATTTCCGAGTCGAGCTCGGCCGCGTCGAGCATCACGAACGTGCGGTTGTCGAGCACCAGCCAGCGGCCGTCGTGCCGCACGGCCGCCAAGGCATGGTCGGGCTGCGAAGCCTTTTCGCGCACGATCAGGAGGCGCAGCTCGTCGTCCTCAAATCCCGCCTGCCGGAGAGCGACCAGCTTGGCGATGGCGTAATCCTCGCAATCGCCGCGGCCGGCGGCGAGCGTGGCGAGCGGCGCGCTCCATCGATCCCAGGCGCCGTGCTGCTTCAGGTCGCTTTCGGGCTTGATCGAAAGATTGACCGCGCGATTGATCTCGCCGATGCGCGCGCGACCCGTGCGTGTCAGCGCAATGTCGACGATGGCGTTGAGATGCTGCGCGGCCGGCATGGCGCAATCGCCGGGGGACACGCGGCAGCGTGCCAGCGCCATCAGGTCCTCGCGAATGCCGTTCTGCACCTCGCGCCACCTGGCCGATAGCGGAGCGCGCAGCAAGGCCGGTGCGGGTGTGCGATTGAGTTGCGTCGGATCGAACAGGCTGAAATTGCGGCGGAAGGGCAGTTCGGTCGGCGCCCGCGACGCCAGCGCTGTCGCCGTCGACCTGACGAAGTCGCGCGGCGCGGTGGCCTGCTCGGCGGCCTGACCGGCCGAGGCCGCCAGGCACGCGGCGGCGACAAAGACGCAGGATACGAGACGCTGACCCATGACACCCCTGCCCGGGCATCGGCCGGCTTGAATGCCGGTCCTGTCCCGGTTTCTGTGCCACCCCGAGTAAGGCATTCGCCTCTGCCGGGGAGTTAAGGACGCTGGCCTCGTCAGCCTTACTTTCCCGGCATCGTAAGCGGAGAGCAACCAATTACTGTTAATTGTTTGCAATCCCGTGTCGCGCAAGCCTGTGCACAAAAAAGGGGCCCCGCATGGGGCCCCCCTCTTTCGGCAACCGGGTTACCAGCGCTGAGTGCCGTACCAGTCGTCGATGTCTTTCCGGACCTGGTCCTTGGCCAGGCCGTACCGCTCCTGGATCTTGCCCTCGAGCTGGTCGCGGCGGCCATTGATCACGTCGAGGTCATCGTCGGTCAGACGGCCCCACTGCTCCTTCACCTTGCCCTTGAGCTGCTTCCAGTTTCCTTCGACACGGTTCCAGTCCATCTGGCTCCTCCTCTGTGTGTGTCAAGAATCGGGAGTTCATGAAACGCACAGACGGGCGTCTTGTTCCCGCGCGGAACGCGCCTGGCCCAAGCGCGTTGTGGACGGCAAGGAGCAACCGATGACAGAGCCGAAGAAGCCCACGCATCCGCCGTCGGGACCGTCTCCCACCGGAACGCGCAAAACCGGCGAGCCGGTCGAGCAGGTGAGGCCGCGCGACACCGATGCGGCGCTCGAAACCTACGAGCAGCCGAGCCGCGAAAGCAGCGATCCTTCGGTTGCGGAAGAGGCGCCGGACAGTCCGCCGGCGGGTTCGCGCGAATGCGCCGAGCCGTGACATTCGAATGACATGCGCCGGATAGCCGTCGAGGACGGCATCGCCGCCCTTTGACCGTCGGTCATCGAGATGGATTGCCGGACCTCGGCCCGGCACGGAATCTCTACACCACTGTCTTGTGGCGCGCGATGCAGGTCGACAGCACCTCGTCCATCGGACGCTGCCACCAATTGTCCTGCGAGAAAATCTCGACCTCCGAATAGCCGGCAAAGCCTTCCGCCTCGACGGCGGCGCGGCATTTCCGGATGTCGATGACGCCGTCGCCCATCATGCCGCGGTCGAGCAAAAGATGATTGGTCGGCACCAGCCAGTCGCAGACATGAAAGGCGAGGATGCGCGAGCGGCCGGCGCGCCTGATCTGATCGAACAATTCGTAATCCCACCAGACGTGATAGAGGTCGACCGCAAGCCCGACATCGCCGCTCTTGGCGGGGTCGAGCCGGTCGCAGATGTCGAGCGCATGCCGCATCGTGTTGACGCAGGCGCGGTCGGCGGCATAGCCCGGATGCAGCGGCTCGATCGCAAGCGGCATTTTGGCCTTGCGCGCGTGGTCCAGCAGCACGCCGATCTCCTCCTCGACCATTGTCTGCGCGGCGGCGAGGTCCTTGCTCGGCGTCGAGCCGGGCCTTGAATATTGCGGCAATCCTCCGACGACGAGCACGAGGCAGGGCGCGCCGAGCGCGGCCGCCTCGTCCACGGCGCGGCGATTATCGTCGCGTGCCTCCTCAAGATGCGCGGCGTCGGCCGTGAACATGCCGCCGCGGCAATAGCCGGACAGTTCGAGGCCGGCATCGCGCACCGCCTTCACCGCGCGGTCGAGTCCGACATCGGCGACCTGATCCCGCCAGGGCGAGATGCCCCGGATGCCGTGACGCGCGAGCGCATCGACGATCTCGACGAGATTGCCCTGCTTGCGCACGGTCGCGGTGTTGATGGAAAGCCAGCGATGGTCGTTGGAGAAGTCGCGCATTTCAACCTCCGCCGTCATGCCCGGCACCCGGCTCCGGCCGAAGGCCGGCCCGGGCGCAAACCTTGTGCCGGCCATCCACGGCCTCGTTAAGGAAAGAATGTTCGTGGATGGCCGGGACAAGCCCGGCCATGACGAGTGAGCAACCTAGACGGCCACCCCCCGCGCCTCCATCACCACCTGCATGCGGTGCGCGGCCAGTGCGGGATCGCGCAGCAGGCCGGCGGCGTCGGCGAGGCGGAAAAGCTCGGCGAGATGCAGGGTCGAGCGCGCGCTCTCCTGCCCGCCGATCATCGTGAAGTGATCCTGGTGGCCGTTGAGATAGGCCATGAACACCACGCCGGTCTTGTAGAAGCGGGTCGGCGCCCTGAAGATGTGGCGCGACAGCGGAACGGTCGGCGCGAGAATCGCGTCGAAGGTCTTGCGATCGCCCTGCGCGAACGAGGCAAGCGCCGCCGACGCGGCCGGCGCGATGGCGTCGAAAATGCCGAGCAAAGCGTCCGAATAGCCCTTGTCGTCGCCCGCGATCAGTTCGGCATAGTTGAAGTCGTCGCCGGTATACATGCGGACGCCCTGCGCGAGCTTGCGCCGCATCGCTATTTCGCGGTCCTTGTCGAGCAGCGAGACCTTCACACCATCGACTTTGGCCTTGTTGGCATTGATGATCGCGGTCGCGGTCTCGGTCGCCGCGGCAAGGTCCGTCGTTCCCCAGTAGCCCTTCAACGCCGGGTCGAACATGTCGCCCAGCCAGTGGATGATGACCGGCTCGCGCACCTGCGAGAGAACGCGATTATAGACGGTCGCGTAATCTTCGGCGGAGCGCGCGACCCTGGCCAGCGCGCGCGAGGCCATGAGAATAATGCGGCCGCCGAAGCTTTCGATTGCGCCGATCTGCTCCTCGTAGGCCCGGATCACGTCGTCGAGCGATTTTGCGTTCTCGGGCGGCAGATGGTCGGTGCCCGCGCCGGAAAACACCACGCCGCCGCGCGGCTTCGCCGCCGCGACCGAGCGGCGGATCAGCTCAAGCGAATCCGGCCAGCTCAGACCCATGCCGCGCTGCGCGGTGTCCATCGCCTCGGCGACGCCGAAGCCGAGATCCCACAAATGCTCGCGGAAGGCGATCGTGCGCTCCCAGTCGATCGGCGCGTCGATCCAGGGATCGCTTTCGCGCAAGGGATCCGCGACCACATGCGCGGCCGCAAACGCGATGCGATTGAAGGGGCCCGATACCCGGGCCGGGAAATCTCCCGGAGCGGACAGCCGGTAATCCTCCAGCGTGCGGTCGGCGCGCGGCAGCCTGATCGACAGGGCCTCAAGCGGGCGTTCGTAGCGGTTCATGATCGACCTCTCTCAGGACGGCCTGCCCGGCTCTGTGCCCGGCATCCGCGTCCTTCCTCTGGATGGCCGGGCCAAGCCCGGCCATGACGACAATACAACAACGCCAGCGCACATATTCGTCACACCGTCAGCGGCGGCACATCCACCACGCGCCGCTCCTTCCAGCTCTGCAGCGCGCATTCGACAAGCTGCACGCCCTTGGCGCCCTCGATCAGCGTGTACTTGTAGGGGGCATTCTCGCAGACATGGCGAATGAACATTTCCCACTGTGCCTTGAAGCCGTTGTCATAGACCGTGTTGTCCGGCACCGGCTGCCACTGGCTGTAGAAATCGATCGTGTTCTTCTCGTCGGGGTTCCAGACCGGGCGCGGTGTCGCCTGCCTCGGCTGGATGACACAGTCGGTCAGTCCCGCGACCGCCGATCCGTTGACGCCATCGACCTGGAAAGTGACCAGATCGTCGCGATAGACCCGCACCGCCCAGGACATGTTGATGTGGGCGATCACGCCGCCCTCAAGCTCGAAGGTCGCATAGGCCGCGTCGTCCGCGGTCGCCTCGTAGCGCTTGCCGTTCTCGTCCCAGCGCGCCGGGATGTGCTTGGCGCCGATGCAGGAGACGCTCTTTACCTCACCGAAGAGATTGTCGAGCACGTAGCGCCAGTGGCAGACCATGTCGAGGATCATGCCGCCGCCATCCTCGGCGCGGTAATTCCACGACGGCCGCTGTGCCGGCTGCCAGTCGCCCTCGAACACCCAGTAACCAAACTCGCCGCGCACCGCGATCATGCGGCCGAAGAAACCGGAATCGCGCAGCATCTTGATCTTGAGCAGGCCCGGCAGGAACAGCTTGTCCTGCACCACGCCGTTCTTGAGCCCGGATTCCTTCGCGAGCTTGCAGGCCTTCATGGCGGCGGGCAGGTCGGTCGCGATCGGCTTCTCGCAATAGATGTGCTTGCCGGCCTTGATCGCGCGCTCCAGCAATTCGGGGCGCATCTGCGTCGTGCCGGAATCGAAGAAGATTGCATCGTCCTTGTTGGCGAGCGCGGCATCGAGGTCCGTGCTCCAGCGCTCCACGCCGTGGCGGCGGGCGAGCGCCTCGATCTTCTCCGCATTGCGGCCGATCAGGATCGGGTCCGGCATGACGCGGCTGCCGTCGGAGAGGACCACGCCGCCGGCGCGGCGGATCGCCAGCACCGAGCGGATGAGATGCTGGTTCATGCCCATGCGGCCGGTAACGCCATGCATGATGATTCCAAGACGCTTCGTCACGTTCCGTATTCCCTTTTCTGCTCTTGTTTGGATTCTGCCCGTCCGACTGCTGCCGGATCGACGGCGGAGGCGAAGCCGGGCTTGCCGGCAAAGGAGGCAAAGCGGATCGCGCCGTCTGCCACGGCGAGCTCGATGGTGTCGCCGGCCGCGCGATAGAGATCGGGATGCGCCGCGAGGAAGGCGCGGCCCTCGGCCTCGCCGTCGGCGGCAAAGCCGTTGCCGTAGTGGTGCCCGTTGCGCTCCGCATGCGCGAGACCGTGAAAGGCGATGAGCGCCGTGTCCTGCTGGACCGCGAGGCCGGCCTGGCAGGTAAGGTCTTCCGCCGAGAGGAAAGCCGGCGCGCCGCCCGCCGATGACCTTGCCGCGCGGGCGCCGTTCAGCAGCGACTTGTAGAGGCCCTTGCAGGCCTTGGAGGAAACGCCGCGATAGCCGAGCGCCAGCGCGCGCGGGAAGGCGTCGTAACCGGAATCGGCCTCGTCGATGATGAAGGCGAAGCGCGTGCCGAGCTCGTCGAGCGGCGTGTCGAAGGTCAGCTCGCGCGGCAGCGGCTGCTCGACATACAGGAGCTTCTCGCGCAGCGGCGCGAGGCTCCGCTGGTCCTGGAGACCTTCGACCAGCGCCTTCAGGGCGGATTGCGAGGGATATTGCTCGTTGGCGTCCACGGTCGCGCGAAAGTCGATGCCCGCGCTTTCCAGCGCATCCACGATCTGCGACAGCCGCGCGCAATCTGCCGCAGGATCGCCCGAAAGCTTCAGCTTGAAGAAGCGGCAGCCGCTCTGCGCATACACTGCCGCAAGCGACTCGACCGGATCGACGAGCCCGACCGTGTGGCGCACCGCCACGCTCGTCACCGGCTTGCGTGAGCCCAGATACGCAGCGATGTCCGCGTCATCGAGATCGGGCGTGAGCCGCGCATCGAGGCCCATCGCATTGGCCTTGAGGCCCTCGAACACGTCCACGCCGAGCGCGCGGAACAGCGCGTCCACGATCGCCTTGTCGATCTCCGCCGGACCGAAGGCCGCGGCGAGCGGCGGAATTCCTTCCCGCCCGCAGGCCGTGATCTGCCGATCGTGAACCGCCGCATGCAGGGCAAAGGCCGTGTCGGTCCCGGCGTCGAGATAGAGATTGCTGGCCAGGACGACAGCCTCGCGCAGCTGGTCCACGGTCTGCTCCGGCGAGAGCAACGGGTCCTTGTTGAACCATTTGGGCACCATCAGCTCGGCGGCCGCGCCGAGCGCCCGGCGTCCGTCCTCCAGCGCGATGTCGGCGTGCACGAAAAGCTGCGGCGCCCCCTCGACCGTCGCCGCGCCGAAACGGAACGGGTGCGTGAAGCGCACAGGCCGCTCGGACACCTCGATATGACGGACGCTCAGTTTCGGCGCGGGCATGAATCAATCGGCCTTGCCCCGAAGGGCCCGGTATCCGCCCATCTTCAGTTCCGCGGCCCTTGCGGCCCGGCGCATGCCAAAGGCCATGCCCTCGCTCCCGGAAGCTCCGGCCTTATGATTTTAACCGGATGGTTAAATTCTAGGAGGCTTCCCGCAGGCGGTCAAGCGCCGTGGCCGGCGCGCTGCGCCGGAGCGCTGCGAGCACGAGATCGGTCATATGCGCGAGACGCGCGGCTTTGGCCTCTTCGGTGAGGAGGTCGCGCCCGAAAATGGTCGAGAGGGTCGCGTTGTTGGACTGGTAGAAATACGACAGGCTGGCGATGGAGATATAGAGCTGCACCGGGTCGATCCCCGGCCGGAAGTCGCCGGAGGCGACGCCACGGCGGAGGATATCGGCCACCAGCGCCACGAAGGGCGAGTGCAATTGCTTGACCTTGCTCGACTGCTTGAGATGCCTCGCGCGATGCAGGTTCTCGTTGTTCAGCAGCGCGATGAATTCCGGATTGTCGAGATAATGCTGCCAGGTGAAGGCAACCAGCGCGGCGATGGCATCTGCAGGCGCCAGCGCCTCGAGGTTGAGCTCGCGCTCGCCCGCGCGAATGTGCTCGTATTCGGCTTCCAGCACCGCGAGGTATAGATCGTCCTTCTTGCCGACGTGATAGTACAGCATGCGCTTGTTGGCGCCGGCCGCGGCCGCGATGCGGTCGACCCGCGCGCCGTCGATCCCGAACCGCGCGAATTCGGCCCGCGCGGCGGCAAGGATGCGTTTTCGCATCCCTTCCGGGTCACGCTGCCAGCGCGTCTGCGGTTTGCGGGCCATTCTCGTCGCCTCTCGGGATTTCGACGTTATTCGAGGCATTGTCGGGGGTCGAGGCCGGGCGGGTCCGGCTTCGCAGCAGCTTGATTTTTTTGGGTTTTTTTAAGGAATCGCAAGCTGTTGATCGTTCAAGACCGCCGATCGTGGAACTTTTGGCGGCACGGGTGCGTTGCAACATTACCACGGGGCTGTCCAGCGCCTTGATCTTGCTTGCGGTTGCGCCAGCAGCCCACAGGGTTGAGTTATGGCGGCGGCGGGCCTTTAAGAACGGACAAAGCAGACACGGGATGCCGGCCGACCCCGCGCGATGAAAACAGATGTCACCCCATCAGACGACACCCACGCCGTGCCGCTCGTGTCGCTCGACAACGTGGCGGTGTTTCTCGATGTCGACGGCACGCTGCTCGACTTCGCCGCGCGCCCGGATGAGGTGATCGTCCCGAAATCCCTGCAGCAGACGCTGGAACGCCTGGCCAGAAAGCTCGACGGCGCCGTCGCCTTTATCAGCGGCCGGCCGCTCGCCGACATCGACCGCATCTTCGCGCCGCTGCGCTTTCCGGCCGTAGGCGGTCACGGAGCCGAAATCCGCGTGCCGGAAAGCGACGGGCTCAACCATCACGGCTCGGTGCCCTTCGACCGCACGCTCAAGAAGCAGTTCTACGATCTGACGCAACTCGGCGCCGGCATCGTCATCGAGGACAAGGGCTATTCCATTGCCGTCCATTACCGCCTCGCGCCCGATCTCGGCAGCCTTGTCGCCGCCGCTATCACCGATATCTGGGCCAAGTCCGGCAAGCGCTCGTTCGAAATCCTGCCGGGAAAATTCGTGCTGGAGGTGAAGCCGCGCGGCTTCGACAAGGGCACCGGCCTGCGCGAGATGATGGGATACGCGCCTTTCGCCGGAAGGCGGCCGATCTTCATCGGCGACGACACCACCGACCGGGCGGCCTTCGCAGTGCTGCCCGATTATGACGGCATCGGCTTCTCGGTCGGCGGAATCGTGCCGGGCGCATCCTACAATTTCGACGGCCCCAAGGACGTGCGGCTCTGGCTCGAACGGATGAGCAAGGGCGCGCGACCGCATGGCACGATCAAAGACGTCAACGAGGAGGTCAGGTGACGGATTACGGACTGGATCTCGCCATCATCGGCAACGGACGAACCGCCGCGCTGGTCGAGCCCGGCTCGCGCATCGTGTGGTGGTGCTTTCCGCGCTTCGATTCCGATCCGGTCTTCTGCCGGCTGCTCGCGGGCGACGAGGACAAGGGTTTCACCGACGTCGTTCTCGAGGACCTTGCGGACGTCCAGTCCTCCTACATGCGCAACACCGCGATCGTGGAGACGATCCTGACCGACAAGCACGGCGCGGCAGTCCGCATCACCGATTTCGCGCCGCGCTTCATGAATCTGGATCGCATGTTCCGCCCGCCGCAACTGGTGCGGATGATCGAGCCGATCGCGGGCATGCCGCGCATCACCATCCGCTTCCGGCCCGCGCACGATTACGGCACGCCGATCGCCAACCGCACGACCGGCTCGAGCCATATCCGCTACTGGGACGGCAACACGCATATCCGCCTCACCACCGATGCGCCGCTGTCCTATATCGATCGCGAGGCGTCGTTCGTCCTGTCGCATCCCGTCCACATGATTTTCGGGGCCGACGAGCCGTTCCCCTCCGGCATCCCGCAGACCTGCCGCGATTTTCGCGACCGCACGCTGCGCCACTGGCGCGAATGGGTGCGCCGGCTGAACCTGTCCTACGACTGGCAGGACGCGATGATCCGCGCCGCCATCTCGCTCAAGCTGTCCAATTTCGAGGAGACCGGCGGCATCATCGCCGCGCATACGACGTCGATTCCCGAGGCGCCGCTGTCGGGACGGACCTGGGACTACCGGTTCTGCTGGCTGCGCGACGCCTATTTCGTGGTGAAGGCGCTCAACCGCATCGGCGCGACGCATACGATGGAGGATTTCATTTTCTTCATCCTCAACATCGCGTCGGGCGAAGGCCGCTCGCTGCGCCCGGTCTACAGCGTCGTGCCGACCGATCCGATGGACGAATGGATCGCGCCCAACCTGAAGGGCTTCCAGGGCGACGGTCCTGTGCGCGTCGGCAACGCGGCCGCCTTGCAGGCCCAGCACGATACCTATGGCAGCATCATTCTCGCGACCATGCCGATGTTTTTCGACCGGCGGCTGCCGACGATGGGCGGCGAGCCCCTGTTCAGGCTGCTCGAGACGATGGGCGAAGCCGCCCGGCGTTTCGGACTCGAGCCCGATGCCAGCATCTGGGAATATCGCGGCCGCAACCGTGTCCATACGCATTCGGTCGCGATGTGCTGGGCCGGCTGCAACCGCCTCGCGGCGATCGCGCAGACGCTCGGATTCGTGGAGCGCGCCGTCTACTGGAACGACACCGCCGACCGCCTGCATCAGCGCCTGCTCGAGGGCGCGTGGAACGAGAAGCGCAAGGCCTATACGGCCGCCTTCGGTTCCGACGATCTCGATGCGAGCGTGCTGCTGCTGCCCGAGCTCGGTGTGTGCGAAGCGGACGACCCGCGCTTTCTCAGCACCGTATCGGCGATCGAAGCCGAGCTGATGCGCGGCAAGCATGTGCTGCGCTACGCAAGCCCGGACGATTTCGGCACGCCGGAAGCGGCGTTCCTGATCTGCCGCTTCTGGCTGATCGACGTCTACTGGGCGCTCGGGCGCAAGCAGGACGCGCGCGATCTCTTCGTCGACGCACTGCAATACCGCAACCGCTACGGCCTTCTGGCCGAGGATATCCACCTGCAGACCGGCGCCCTGTGGGGTAACTTTCCCCAGACCTATTCGATGGCGGGGCTGATCCTGACCGCCATGCGCCTGTCGCGAAACTGGGAGGACCGGTATTGGCGCGGCTAGTCGTCGTCTCCAATCGCGTCGCCGTCCCGAAATCGGGGACGCGCGCCGGCGGGCTCGAGGTGGCCGTGATGGCCGCGCTCAAGCGCTACCCCGGGCTGTGGTTCGGCTGGAGCGGCCGCATCTCGCACGGCAAGGAGATCGAGACGCGCATCCACGGCGGCGAGGACGACAGGATATCGTATGTCGTCACCGACCTGCCGAAGGAGGACTACGACGAATATTACAACGGCTTCGCCAACGCCGTGCTGTGGCCGATCCTGCATTACCGGCTCGATCTCGCGCAATATTCGCGGCGCGACCTGTCCGGCTACATGCGCGTCAACGAGCGCTTCGCCGACGAGTTGCACAAAATCCTGCAGCCCGACGACATTGTCTGGGTGCACGACTATCACCTGTTTCCGCTGGCAAAGGCCTTGCGCGAGCGCGGGCACCGCAACAAGATCGGCTTCTTCCTGCACACGCCGTTCCCGCCGCCGGAAATCATCACGGCCCTGCCGCAGCATGAGCGCATCGTCTACGCGCTCTCGCATTACGACCTCGCGGGCTTCCAGACCGAGATCGACGCCGCCAATTTCGCGCGCTATGTCGAAACCGAGTGCCGCTTCCCCGGCGACCGCGAGCGCGGCTACGACACCGGCCAGCACATCCTGAGGATCGGCGCATTCCCCGTGGGCATCGAGGTGGAGTCCTTCAGCCGCATGGCGCGCCGCGCCGCGCGCTCCTCCTTCGTCACCGGCGTGCTCGAAAGCCTGTCGCAGCGCGCGCTCATCATCGGCGTCGACCGGCTCGACTATTCCAAGGGCATCAATCACCGGCTCGAGGCCTTCGAGCGCTTCCTGCGCGCCAATCCGGAATGGCACAACAACGTCACCTTCCTGCAGATCACCCCCAAAAGCCGCTCGCTGATCGAGGGTTATGCGGAGATGGAAAAGCTCGTCTCCGGCATCGTCGGGCGCATCAACGGCAGCCTGGGCGAGGCCGCCTGGACGCCGATCCGCTACGTCAATCGCGCCCATACCCGCACCGCGCTTGCGGGACTCTACCGCGCGGCCCGCGCGGCGCTGGTGACGCCGCTGCGCGACGGCATGAATCTCGTCGCCAAGGAATATGTCGCCGCGCAGGACCCGGACGATCCCGGCGTGCTGATCCTGTCGCGTTTCGCCGGCGCTGCGCTCGAGTTCAAGCCGGCCTTGCTGGTCAATCCCTACGATCCCGACGCGGTGGGCGCCGCGATCTTCCGCGCGCTGTCCATGCCGCTCGCGGAGCGGCGCGCCCGGCAGGCCGCGCTCATGCAGATTCTGGCGAAGAACGACATCCGGGACTGGCCCGAGAAGTTTCTCGAGAAGCTCACCGAGCCGCTCGCCGGCCGCCAGCACGGAACCGACGAAGCGAGTCCGTTGTTGTCCGAGCCGGCATGGCCGGAAGGCGAAGCGGCGCGCCGGCCGCCCCTCTATCTCGGAAAGCTGCCGCAATGAGCGATATCGGTCGAAAAATCTGGGCAATCCCGGAGGGCTACATTCCCTCGCAGAGCGTGTCGCAGGAGCGCGCGCTGCTCTCGCACGAGACCGCCTGCATTCTGAATGCGGGCGCGTCCGACGCGCATGTGAAGCTGACGGTATTCTTTGCCAACCAGGAACCTGTCACCTACGACGTGACCGTGCCGGCGCGCCGCACGCTGCATCTGCGCTTCAACGATCTGAAGAACCCGCCGATCCCGCTCGACACGGACTATGCCTCGGTGTTCGAATCCGACGTGCCGATCGTGGTGCAGCACACGCGGCTCGATTCGCGCCGCGCGGAGATCGCGCTTCTGTCCACGATCGCCTACGCGCAGGATTGACAGCACCGAGACGCCGCCGCCGGCGAGCTTCTTGCGGTCGATCAGCGAGTCCGGCTGCGCGTAGGAGCCCACGAGCGAGGTCGGCAGCAAGGAAAGCGGCATGGCATTTCCTCCAGCACGCTTTTTGTGGAATCGGGTCGGCGGGTCAGGTCGCGGCGGCGGGATTGAGGCTCATTTCCAGCACGCGCACAACATGCAGCGCGGCGCGCCCGGTGCCGTCGTGAATCTGATGCCGGCAGGAGGTTCCGTCGGCGACGATGAGCGCCTCGGCCGGCGCCTTGCGCACGGCCGGCAGCAGCGAGAGTTCGCCCATCGCGAGCGAGACATCGATCGTCTCGCGGCCATAGCCGAAGGCCCCGGCCATGCCGCAGCAGCTCGATTCGATCGTCTCAACGGAGAGCCCGGGCACGAGCTTGAGCACCTGCTGCACCGGCGCGAAGGCGTCGAATGATTTCTGGTGGCAATGGCCATGCACCAGCGCGCGCGCGGCGACCGGCGCGAGCGGCAGCCGCATGCGCCCGGATTTCGATTCGCGCGCGACGAATTACTCGAAGGTCAGCGCCTGGGCGGCGAGCCGCGCGCTGGCCTCGCCCGGCATCATCGCGGGCACCTCGTCGCGGAAGCTGAGGATGCAGCTCGGCTCCAGCCCGACCACCGGGATGCCCTGGCGGACATAGGGCTCGACCGCCTCCAGCACGCGCAGCGCCTCCTCGCGCGCCTGCGCGACCGCGCCGACCGAGAGAAAGGTGCGCCTGCAGCAGAGCGGGCGCGAGCCCTTCAGCGGCGTCGCCATCCGCACGCGATAGCCGCCGGCTTCCAGCACGGCGAGCGCCGCCGCGACATTCTCCGGCTCGAAATAGCGGTTGAAGGTATCGGCGAGCAGGAGGACGTCGGGCTTGTCTCCAGCCTCTCTCCCGTCATGCCCGGCCTTGTGCCGGGCATCCACGTCCTGCTTGAAGATCGTGGATGGCCGGGACAAGCCCGGCCATGACACGCCTCTCATGTCCCGGAAATAATCCCACCGCCACTTCGGCAAACTCCGCCGCGCCGAAAACCCCGCCACCCTTTCGGACAACGCCGCCGCGCCCGGCAGCGTGTCGCGCAGATTGAGCAGCCAAGGCGCCATCGCCGCATAGCGCGCGTAGCGCGGCAGCCATCCGACCAGGCGGTCGCGCAGCGAAAGCCCGTGCCGTGCCGCGCGCGCCGCCTGCACCTCGATCTTCATGCGCGCCATGTCGACGCCGGTGGGACATTCGCGCCGGCAGGCCTTGCAGGAGACGCACAGCTTCAGCGTCTCCGCCATCTCGTCGGACGTCAGCGCGTCCGCGCCAAGCTGTCCGGTCACCGCGAGCCGCAGCGTGTTGGCGCGCCCGCGCGTCACGTCGCGCTCGTCGCGCGTGACGCGATAGCTCGGGCACATCACCCCGCCCTCGAGCTTGCGGCAGGCGCCGTTGTTGTTGCACATCTCGACCGCGCCCTGAAATCCGCCGCCCGCGCCCGGCCAGGCCGACCAGTCGAGCCGCGCGCTCATCGCCTCGCCGCGATAGCCGGGCCCGAAGCGGAAATTTTGCCGGTCGTCGAATTTCGGCGCATGCACGATCTTGCCGGGATTGAACAGGCCGTCCGGATCGAAGCGCTCCTTCACCTCCTCGAAGGCGCGCACCAGCCGCGGCCCGAACATGAATTCGTGAAACTCCGATCGCACGATGCCGTCGCCGTGCTCGCCCGAATGCGAGCCCTTGTAGGCCTTCACCATCGCGAAGGCCTCCTCGGCGATGGCGCGCATCGCCTGCACGTCCTTGTCCTGTCGCAGATTGAGGATCGGCCGCACATGCAGACAGCCGACGCTGGCATGCGCGTACCAGGTGCCGCGGGTGCCGTGCTTCTCGAATACCTGCGTGAGCCGGTCGGTATATTCCGCGAGGTGCTCAAGCGGCACCGCGCAATCCTCGACGAAGGAAATCGGCTTCCCCTCCTCCTTCATCGACATCATGATGTTGAGGCCGGAGGTGCGCACGTCGGTGATGGCGGCCTGCAAGGCGGGATCGAGCACCTCGACCACGCCGCCCCATCTTGCCCCGCTCCTGTCCCAGCCGAAGCCGAGATCGCCCATCGTCTCGCCGAGCTGCCTGAGCCGGCGGATGTTCTCGTCCTGGTCCTCCTCGCCGAACTCGACCAGCAGGATCGCGTCCGGCTCGCCGCGCACGAATTTCTCCAGCGTCGGGCGGAACATCGCGATCTCGCGCGCCAGCGCGATCATGGTGCGGTCCACAAGCTCGACGGCAATGGGCTTCAGTTTCACCAGATGCTGCGCGGCGTCCATCGCCTCGTAGAACTTGCCGAAATGGCATGCGCCGACCGCACGCCGGCCGAGCAGTGGCGCGAGCTTCAGTTCCACCTGCGTCGTGAAGCCGAGCGTGCCCTCGGAGCCGACGAGAATCTGCGCGAGATTGAGATCGTTGTGGCCGGGCAGGACGGCGTCGAGATTGTAGCCGCCCACCCGCCGCTGCACCTTCGGGAAATTCGTCTCGATCTCGGACGCCTCGCGCGCCCCGATCGCCAGCAGGTCCCGCGCGATGCCGCGCAGCGGCGAGCTTGCGGGGATTTCTGACAGGTCCGCGCTCACGCGCCCGAAATGCGCGAGCGTGCCGTCGGCCAGCACCGCATCCACCGACAGGACATTCTCGCGCGTGTTGCCGTAGCGCAGCGAGCGCGCCCCGCAGGAATTGTTGCCGACCATGCCGCCGATGGTCGCGCGCGAGGCGGTAGAAATGTCGACCGGAAACCAGAGCCCGTGCGGCCGCAAGGCGCGATTGAGTTCGTCGAGCACGATGCCGGGCTCGACAATGCAGCGGCGGCCCTCGACATCGACTTCAAGCACGCGGTTGAGATATTTCGAGCAATCGACGACCAGCGAATGATTGACCGTCTGCCCGCCTTGCGAGGTCCCTCCCCCGCGCGGCAGCACGCTGACATGTTCCTCGCGCGCCAGCGCGATGGCGCGCGTCGCAGCCTCCGTCGTGCGCGGGGCAACCACGCCCACCGGCATCATCTGGTAATGCGAGGCGTCGGTGGCGTAGCGCCCCCGCGTGAAGGGGTCGAAATGCACGTCGCCCGACACGTCGCGGAGGAGCCGCCGCTCGAGGCCTGGCATCATGCGTTGCGTCATGCGGGATGAGGCTCCGGTCCCGGCGCGCCGGACGGTCCGGCGCAGGACCGATGTTGTGCCATGCCGGCGGTGGCCTCTGCCAGAGGCGCGTGCCCTGAAAGGGGCATCGCGTTTCCGGAGCCGGCACCGTGAGTCGCTTGCGCGCAGCGCAAGCCCCGAAGGGCGAAGGCCCGGTCTTGCCAGTATCGGGGCCGCGCATCCTTGGAGCCCCGGCCTTGCCGGGCGCCTCTGGATGACCGATTTAGGTCTGCGACCGATCGCGCCTCAGCGCTTGCCGCCGAAGGCGGGCTTGCAGCCCGGGCTGAGCTTGGCCTTGTTGCGGGCGAGGCAGGATTTCACCCGCCGCTCGTCCGGAATATACGCATTGCAGAGCCGAATTGCGTCCTCGGTGCAGGCGGCCTGCATGTTCGCCGACGCGGGCAGCATCGTGGCGAACAGGAACAACACAACAAGCGGAACGGACTTGAACAAGAAACCCTCCTCCGGCGTCCTGGAATGGTGCCTGTAAATCATACCGGCGCCGGACGAACAATCGTCCCGCGACCATTCGGCAAACTGCCATTTTCGGGCTTTTTCTTCATCCGCCCGACACTGATCGCGGCCAAAAGATGACGAAGCTGTGAGAGCGACGGGCGTGCAAAGCCGACAAAGCGCGCTATAGTTTTGCGTCTGGGAGGCCCGTGAGGTGCGCGCCGTGTCGTTCGGAAACCCTGTTCCAGCCGCGCCATGCGCGCGGGCGGGATGCATCCTTTCGACGCTCGGCCTGGCAGCCGCGCTCGCCTTCGCGACCGCGGCGGGTGCGCAGGAGCGGCCCGCGGCGCTGGCGGAGCAGGTCGCCGCCTCCGTCGTCGCGGTCAAGACCTTCATCAATCCCGATGCCCGCACGATGCAGAATCTCGGGCGCGAGCGGGAAGGATCGGGCATCGTCATCGATGCCAACGGCCTCGTGCTCACCATCGGCTATCTCATGGTCGAGGCCTATGCCGCCGAGGTGACGACCAGCGACGGCCGCACCTTGCCCGCCAATATCGTCGGCTACGACCATGAGAGCGGCTTCGGCCTCCTCCAGGCGGTCGCGCCGCTGAAGGTTGCCGCGATGGGGCTCGGCAAATCGTCGGCCGTGAAGACCGGCGACATCATGCTGATCGCGGGCTCCGGCGGAGTCGATCGCGTCGCGCCCGCGCGCATCCTCGACAAGCGCGAATTCGCCGGCTCCTGGGAATATCTGCTCGACGAGGCCTTCTTCACCTCGCCGCCCTATCGCGACTGGAGCGGCGCCGCGCTGGTCAACCGCGAGGGCAAGCTGGTCGGCGTCGGCTCGCTGATCGTGGGCGACGCAAAGGGTGACGGATCCGGCATCCCCGGCAACATGTTCGTGCCGATCGATCTCCTGCCGCCGATCCTCGCGGACCTGATCGCGGACGGGCGCACATCGGCCGAGCCGAAGCCGTGGCTCGGGCTGACCATCAACGAGGCCGGCGGCCAGCTTGTGGTGGGGCAGGTCGCCGCGCAGGGGCCGGGCGAGAAAGCCGGCATCCGCAAGGGCGACATCATTGCCGAGATCGGAGGCAAGACCCCGCGCAATCTCGCCGATTTCTATCGCAGCGTCCGCGCGCTCGGAAAGGCCGGCACGAATGTGCCGCTCGAAATCGAGCGCGGCGGGGCAACCTCGCATGTCGATGTGAAATCGATGAATCGCATGGACCACCTGAAGCTGAAGACGACGTTCTGAGCGCGTCCGCATTCAGCGGCGCAAATCGACCGTGTCCTGCAGCATGACCTTCTCGAAATCGTCGATCAGCACATCGACCCGGATCGTCCACAGGCCCGGCAGCGGCACCAGCACGCCGTCCGCGATCCACACGCCGGCCGCGCGCCGGCGCGCGCCATAAGCGATCGGCTCGATCTGTGCCGCCTCGTTCGACAGGACGAGCGAGATCTCCTTGGCGTCGAGCGGCCTGAAATCGCCGCTCTGCAGGACGATTGCGGCGTCGCGCCGTCCCGGTCCGGCCGGCCGGAACGTGACATCCGCCATCGCGCGCGCGCCGTGGATATGCACGAACTCCGCGCTCTGCGCCGCGGCGGCCAGCGCGCGCGGCGGCGGGGTGAATCGCCAGGACGCCGCCGCTGCAAGGATCGCAAGCACCACGACAAGCTCCGCGAGGATGGATCGCCGCAAGGCCGCGCGCGCGGCGCTCTCGCCTGCCGCGATGCGCGGCGTCAGCACAAGACGGTTATACGCAGCGATCAGGAGCAGCATGAGAACGAGCGACAGCTTCACCAGCAGCACGATGCCGTAGCCGGTCGCCCACGGCGCATCCCCCCGGCCGAGTTGCACGACGGCCAGCAGAAAGCCCGATACGAGCAGCATCGCCAGCGCGGCCGGCGCCAAGCGCGAGAAGCGGCGCAGCGTTGCCCCCGCCTCGTCGCCCGTCAGCGCCTGCGACAGCGGAATGAGCGCGCCGATCCACAGCGCAACGGCGGTTGCGTGAACGAACACAGCGGGGCGCATCAGCGCTTGCGGGCTCGCGGCGCTCGCATGGCCGCTGGCCGACAGGGCCGCCGCGGCGCCCGCAAGCGCGAGGGCGGACCACAGGCGCGCTTTCCCGCGCTGCGCGGACACAGCCGCAAACAGTCCCGCGAACAGCGCGAAGGCCGCGACAATCGCGGTGATCCCCCAGGATGTCTCGAGCCCCGCCCGCCACACTGCGGCCTGAGCGAGCGCGTCGGCCGGCACGTCGAGCGCATCGAGCCCCTGCAGCCCGACCGTCGCCGCGAGCGCGGGAAAGCCCAGCAGGAGTGCGCCGAGCGGCAGCGCATCGAGCCCGACGGCCGCGCGCCGCGCCGCGATCCAGGCGCGCGCGAAGGCGCCGCCGATGCCGATGAACAGGGCGATGTAAAGCGCGACCTTCGCAACGATGAAGGCCAGCCGGAAAAGCGGGCGTGACGATTCCTCGCTCAGCGCAGCGCGCCCGCCCGGCTCGCCGACGGAAAACGCGACGGTGCCCCCGACCGGATGCCCGTCGGCGGATATCACCCGCCAGCTCAGGAGCCAGGTGCCGGCCTCGGCCGAGCGCGGCAGCGCGACCGCGATCGTCCGGTCATGCGCCTGCGCCCCCGCGAGCAGCGAGATCGCGCCGCCCGGCGTCACAAGCTTGAGCGCCAGCGGCGCGACCGGCTCGTTGAAGGAGAGCACCGCCCGCTCCGGCATGGCCGCAACCATCGCGCCGCCGGGCGGGTCCGACGACACGAGGCTCGCATGCCCGAAGGCCGCGGCGCTCCAGAATGCGGGCAGCGCGCCGAGCAGAAGGCCCGCGCAACGCGCGGCCGCTGTCCGCCCGGCGCGGGCTGCGATCGTCACCGCTTCGGCAGCAGCTTCACGCCCGGCGCCGGCTCCTTGTAGTCGGCCGGCGTCTTGCCAGCCTCCGGGATCTCGATCCAGCGATGGACGCCGTCCTGGCATTCCTGCACCACCGGAAAATAGACCGAGCTGCCCGCGGGCAGGTCGGCCGCGAGAAAGCCCGACAGCACGAACTCGTCATAATAGGCGTCGGGCAAACGCCCCGTCCACGACACTTCCCGCACGCCTTCGGTCAGCGTCGTGTCGTGAAAATAGGAATAGGGCTTGTCGTATTTGCCTCTCGTCGTTTCGAGCGACCAGCCCGGTTTCGGCATCGGCTTGACCGCGATGACGCCGTCGGGAATCCGCACGCGAATCCTGACGGTATCGGACGTTCCGCAGCCATGCGGCACGCGGAACACCGCCTTGTAGGGCGCGCCGACCGGCGCTTCCCGGGTCTCGAGCGTGACATGCGCATTCGCCGCGGCGGCGGACAAGGCGAGCGCAGCGAGCGCGGTGCCAATGCGAATGGCAGTGTGAAGGGCCGCACGGTCAGGTCGGGCAGAAGGAATCGTCCCGGTCATGGTCCAGGTCATGGGATAGGTCTCCGCAAAACATGATTGAACAGATGATGGCGTTCAGATCACGCGGATGCGGGCGGCCCCTGCGACGATTTCGTGCCCTGGTGATGGAAGGACGGAAGGCGGAATGCCGTCCCGCTCCGCGCTGACGGCAAGCGGTAAAGGACGGGGATGGCCGCGACCTGCGGCGCATCGTTCGATGCGGACAGCGCGAGCGTGCACAGCGCGCAGGCGGAGGCGAGGTGGGCAGGCGGGATGGCATCGCCCGCCGGCTCGGCGCCCGACGACGCGCAGATCGTGAATGGCGCCGTTTCGCCGGAGGCCGCGGCCGCCGCATGCTGCGCGGCCACGAGCGCCGCCAGCACGAACTGCAGCGCCACCGCATAGGCGACGACGAGCCCGAGCAGGGCGCGCAGCTGCCGAATATCCGGAAGATAAGGGTGGCGCGGTGCGGTCATGTTCGGCGCACGCGCGCCCCGTGCGGACTACTTCCCGCCGCGCATCTGCACCTGGCAGGCGGGCGACAGCTTCTTCATGTTCTTGTAAAGACAATTCTCGATCTGGTGCACCCAGGGGATGTACTGGCTGCAGAACTTGAAGGCGTCGCCCTCGCAGCCCTGGCGCTGCGCCACCGTGCCCTGCGCCGCCGCCGGCGTCGCGGCCAGGACGCCGAGCATCGCGGCGCCCATTGCTGCGGAAAGAACGATACGCGCACCGATTCCGAAAGTCATAGGCCCCTCCTTGGTCGAAAATCCGACTCGGAAAGAGTCTAGACGATGATCCCGTCCGGTTGAAGCGCACCGCGGCCGCCGGCGCACAGGGAATCGATGCGGCCCGCGCCTTCCCGATGCCGGTTCGGGATGTCCGGGCCGGCGTTTCGCCTGCCGACCGCGCGCCGCCCTAGGCCGGTCGTGCGCCCGGTTTCAGCTGATGGATATGCGTTCGAAGCTGATACAGCACGGCCTTGCGCAATTGCGGCATATCGCTGCGAATCGCGGCCAGATCCTTGGCTGTCAATCCGAGGCGTCCCTCGGGGTCGATGACGTCGGGTGCACCGCTCTTCGGGCGGCAGCCGGCGCCGCAAAGCAGCCCGTCGATGGGCCCCCCACAACTTCCCCCGCAGAGCGCGCCATCAAAGCGCTCGCCGCCCCCGAGCTGCTCCTGCAGTTTGGCGACCGGCATTTCGGCGATGAGATACTTCGCCAGATTTCCGAAAGCTTCCACGTTGTCCTCCTCCGGTTGGACAGATCAATGAGCGCGGCCGGACTGCTCCTGGGATTATTTGAACTGATTGAGGTAGACCTCAAGCTGTTGAACGACGGCCTGTCTCAGTTTCGGCAAGTCGGCGCGCACCTCGATCAAGTCCTCGGGCGTCACGCCGAAATCCCCTTGCGGATCGATCACATCCGCAGCCGCAAACTTGGGTCTGCAACCCAATCCGCACAAAAGACCGTTCACGGGAGAGTCTCCGCCGTTGCAGCCGCCACCGCACAGGCTCCCGCTGCGATCGATGCCGTCACCCCTCCTTTCGAGAATGGTCTGCACCTTTCCGACTGGGACTTCCGTGACCAGAATTCTCGACAGTTTCTCGAAAGCTCCCATGCTCTCCTCCTGTGGGTAGCCCGGTATCGTTTCAACGATCGCGCGCCGGCTATGTCGCCGGAGCGCAAAGCTCCGCACTCATCGCAAATTCGTCCGCGCTGCCGGCCTCGGCAAAGACGTCGCGCTGCTCGTCCCCGTAGATGCCGACGGGCAGGCCCTGCACCACCTCGACAAGCCGCACGATCGTCTCGGCCGCGGTCGCCTTGGTGAACGCGCATTGCGGCTTCGCGGACAGCGTTTTCGTCGCCAGATAATCCGACCCGATGCAGCCGGTGCACACATTCCTGGCCCAGCAGGTGCGGCAGACGGGATGCTGGTCCTTCCCGTTCTTGCGGATCGATTCGAGAATCGCCTCACCGTGGGACGAAAGCCATCGGTCGCCCTTCTCGATCTTTCCCATGTCGAAGGACTCGTGTCCGACGAACATGAAGCAGGGCGACAGCTGGCCATCGGGACCGATGGTCAGTTCCGAATTTCCCGCCGGACAGTAATGCGCGATATTTTCCTTGTGAACGAAGGCCTGGATCAGCCTCTGCCCGATATCGATGGTCAGATGATCCGGCGTGTTGAGCGTTGCGACCATGTACTTGATCGCTTCGCAATACGACTCGATGATCGCCTTCTGCGCGGGCTGCTCGTCCGAGATCGGGGAGCAGCTCGCAGGCGCGATGTGGGAATGCGCCGTCTCGAATTCGCTTTTGAAGAACTTCATGAGGTCGAGGATGCTGATGCCGCGCTCGACGTGATTGCTCGTATAGGTGCACTGGATATCGACCGGAATGCCGATCTTTCGGGCGCGGAAATAGTTTTTCCTGACCTGCTCGAAGCTGCCCCCGCCCTTCAGTCTCGGACGATTCGCGTCGTGAATGTCCGGCGGCCCGTCGATGCTGACCGTGATCGAGAAATCGAACGCCCGGCAGACGGCCAGGAACAGATCGAATTTCTCGCCGGAGCCTGCAAGGTTACTGATGACCCCGAATCGTGGCATCTCCCGGATCAGCCCGCGCGCATGCAATTCCTTCACAAAGATGCAGCAATCGAGGATGGCATCCACATTCAGCGACGGCTCGCCGCCGAAGAACATGAGCGAGTCGATGTCGAAGGCGTTGAAGGCGTCCGACAACAGCTCGATCGCGTTGTCGCTTTTCATCAGCTTGCGGCCGAGCCCGTAATCGCCGCCGGACGCATAGCAGTAGCTGCAGGCCAGATTGCAGCTGTTGCTGATGTGAAGCGTCAGCCGCGACAGCCGCGGGCGTCCGGTTGCCGGAAGATAGGCCGTCGCGTCGCCCGTCCGGCAGATCTCCCTGTGCCCGGCCGGATCGCTTGTTTCGAGAGTCTCTTGAGACAGATCAGAAACGGCGGCGTCGGCGAATATCCGCAATGTTTCCGGATCGAAGAAAATGCTTCCCGCCGAACTAATGGGATGGAATGCCATAAGCACTCTCCTCGGGCAGTCGGGGCGAGGTGTGTAGGATTTCAGTTAAATGTCGAGGCGCATATGCTCTGCAAGTCGCGTGTGCTCTGCAACTGAAGTGCAGCAAGCATAGCCGTCAAACCGAAGGGGCGGAGGTATCGGGCGGTGTTCTTTTGAATTGATCGTTGACCGCGTCTTGATGCAACCGAACGATTGTCGGTCAGAACATCGAGCAATGTCGCGACGTGTTTGAGTCAATCGCTCCAGCCGATTGTCACAATTGTCACATCCGGGTTGCGCCACAGGCGGATTGTGTGACCTGAGGAATTGGCAGCGTGCATTCATCGGCCTCCTCGTTCGAGAAGAAGAAGGATGTGGATACGCCCGCCTTTCGGCGCGCACCCAAATGCGAGGACCGAGCGACGCTTACTGACCTGCCGCGGCTGTCGAGCGCTTCTTCTTGCGGATCGTGCCGCCTATCGCGACGCGGCAGGCCGGCGTCAGACTCTTCAGGTTGTGCGTCAGGCAGGCTTCGATCTGCGCGACATTGGGCACGAACTCGCTGCACAGCCGCAAGGCGTCTCCTTCGCAGGCGTCGCGCTCGGCGGCCGTGCCCTGCGCGAGCGCCGGCCGCGGCGGGAGCATGACGGCACAAGCGATTGCAAAAAGAGCGGCGAGACAGGCCGCCCGCGTGAACAAGGACATTCGCTGGTCCATGGAAAACCCCCACGCCACTGACACTCGCCGCAAAAGCGGGATCGGGCCATTGTAAGGTGAGTGTTGCCGCCCTGCAGCAAATTCACGCGCTGAGCATATGGAAGGAGGGTCTCAGGAGCCGGGGGGCCGCAGAAAGTTCCAGACCGGGCGGCCCAGCGCCCCGTCGAGGGAGGCCGTGAAATCCCGCAGAAAGCCCGGCGCCTGGTCGGAATAGCCATAGACCATCAGCGCGAACAGGAGCGGCGGGACGGCTGCGAGCCACAGCACGGTGCGGATCATGTAGGCGCGGTGCTCGGCGGCCTGCTTGGGATTGCGGTAGGACGGCGGGGGCTGGATCATCGCTCACTCTTACTCGACCTCGGTCGCTCTCGCGAGCGCCGCGCGATGTATTTTGGCTGAAAGCCGGCTGAAGGAAAATCGCGGAGGCGCGATCTTTGGTCCACTTGTAAACGGCGCATTCACGGCCGCAATCCTATTCTGCCGGACAGGATCCCGACATGCTGCGGCCCGCCCCATCGACCGGCATGAACCTTGTTGCGGCCCGCGCGCCGATCCGCGGGCCATTGCTGCGGGCAGCCGTCCTCGCCCCTGCCTTCCTGCTTTGCGCCCTTGCGGAGGCGCAGGAGCGGACGCCGCTGCCGCGTCCGCGGCCCGAGACCGGCGAGGCCATGTGCCTGATGATCGAGGCGGCCGCGCGCGCGCATGCCCTGCCGGTGGAATTCTTCGCGCGCGTGATCTGGCAGGAGAGCCGCTTCCGCCCCGACGCCATCGGTCCGCTCACGCGCTCGGGCCGGCGCGCACAGGGCATCGCGCAATTCATGCCCGGCACCGCCGAGGAACGCGGCCTGCTCAACCCGCTCGATCCCGTTCAGGCCCTGCCGAAATCCGCCGAATTCCTGCAGGAGCTGCGCCAGGAATTCGGCAATCTCGGGCTTGCGGCCGCCGCCTACAATGCCGGGCCGCGCCGCGTGCGCGAATGGCTGGAGGGGACCGGCCACATGCCGTCGGAGACGCGCAACTACGTCTCCGCGATCACCGGCCGCAGCGTGGACGAATGGTCGAAGGCGCGCGGCAGGCCGGAGGAGACGCCGCCGCGCGCAGCCCCCGGCTGTGCCACGCTGATGGCGATGCTGCGGCAGGCGCCCAATCCGTTCGTCGAGAGCCTCACGCAGCGCATCGTGCTCGGCGAGGCGAAGCCCTGGGGCGTGCAGATTTCCGGCCATTACTCGCGCGAGATTGCGATGGCGAGCTACGCGCGCGCGCTGTCGCGCTACGAGAGCGTGCTCGCCGGGCACGATCCGGCCCTGCTCGCCGGCAATACGCGCGGGATGCGGACCTATTATCGCGTCCGCGTCGGCACGGAGACGCGCGAGGAGGCGAATGCCTTGTGCGGTCGCCTGCGCAAGATCGGCGGCGCCTGCGCGGTGCTGCGCAACAATGCGAAGGACACCTGAGGCGTCACGCCGCGACGAGCGCGAACCTGTCCACGTCGAAGACGCCGAAATCGGTGATCTTCAGATGCGGGATCACCGGCAGCGGCAGGAACGCGACCTGCAGCAGCGGGTCCGGCAGGGTGCAGCCGAGCGCTTTCGCCGCTGCACGCAGCGGCACCAGCGCCTTCGCCACCTCGCCGAACGGCGCAAGCGACATCAGCCCGCCGACCGGCAGCGCCAGCTCCGCGCGCACCTGCCCGCCCTCCGCGACGACAAACCCGCCCTTCAGGTCGATGAGCCGATTGACCGCCACCGCCATGTCGGCATCGTCCGCGCCGACCACGCAGATATTGTGGCTGTCATGCCCGACCGAGGAGGCGATGGCGCCGCGCTTGAGCCCGAAGCCGGTGACGAAGCCGCGCCCGATATTGCGGTTCTTGCCGTGGCGCGCGACGACCGCGACCTTGATGACGTCGCTGGCGAGATCGCGCTCCTTGAAGCCGCCGCGGATCGGCAGATCGCGGATGACGCGCTCGGTGATGATCTGGCCCGGCACGATGCCGATGATTTGTGTTGAGGGCCCCGACGCCGGCACGCGAAAATCCTCCGCGCTCACCTTCTCCGCCTTCATCGAATCGAGCCCGACCGGCGCGACTTTCGGCCGCGCCGCGAACAGCGCCTCGTCCACCGCATGCCCGCCGGCGATCACCTGCTTCACCGCGCAGGCGTCGAGGTCCTCCACCAGCGCGATGTCGGCGCGCCAGCCGGGCGCGATCAGCCCGCGGTCGCGCAGGCCGAAGGCGTTGGCGGCAGACCAGCTCGCCAGCCGGTAGACGTGATGCAGCGGCGCGCCGGCGGCGATCGCGGTGCGGATCATGAAATCGATATGGCCTTCCTCGGCGATTTCCAGCGGATTGCGGTCGTCGGTGCAGAAGGCGAGGAACGAGGAGGTATCCGCCGAGATCAGCGGGATCAGCGCATGCAGGTCCTTGCAGACCGAGCCTTCGCGGATCAGCACCGCCATGCCCTTCGCCAGCTTCTCCCGTGCCTCGGCGAGGCCGGTCGCCTCGTGGTCGGTGCGGATGCCGGCGGCGAGATAGGCGTTGAGCTCGCGGCCCGACAGGAGCGGCGCATGCCCGTCGATATGCCGGTGCGAGAAGGCCGCGAGCTTGTCCAGCACCTCCCGCTCCTTCGCCAGCACGCCGGGAAAATTCATGAACTCGGCCAGCCCGATCACCTTGGGATGTTTCGCCAGCGGCAGAAGGTCCTTCGTCTCCAGCACGGCGCCCGAGGTCTCGAACGCGGTCGCCGGCACGCAGGAGGAAAGCTGCACGCGCAAATCCATTGCGGTGGCCTCCGCGCAATCGAGCAGGTAGCGCAGCCCCGGGGCGCCCAGCACATTGGCGATTTCGTGCGGATCGCAGATCGCGGTCGTCACGCCATGCGGCAGCACGCAGGCGTCGAATTCGAGCGGGGTGACGAGCGAGGATTCGACATGCAGATGCGTGTCGATGAAGCCCGGCACCGCGAACAGGCCCCGCCCGTCGATCTCGCGCGTACCGCGATATTGGTCGTGCGTGCCGACGATGCGGTCGCCGCAGATCGCGATGTCGGTCTCCGCGAGCGCGCCGGTGATGACGTCGAGCAGCCGCACATTCTTGACTACGAGGTCGGCTGCGGTGCGTCCGAGCCCCTGGTCGATGTCGCGGTCGATGTCGTCGGCTGTGCGGGGTGCGATCAAGACCAAATCTCGCTTCTTCATCGGGGCCGGGCCTGCCC
>JACAEG010000345.1 GCA_013388965.1 Pseudorhodoplanes sp.
GAAGCAGATCGCCGGCCTGCTGGCCCGCGATTCGCGTTGGAAGCGTCGGCCGGTTGCGGCTGCGGAAGTCGGCGGGTTCCGGGAGTTCGTCACCCCCGACGGGGATCTGCGGACCCTGCCCTCGCACTGGCCTGATTCGGAATCGCGCATGGCCGGGCTCGACGGCTTCTTCGCCAGCCGCCTGGAACGGGCCTGAAATCGCGCAATTGCGTTTTTTTCTGGCAATACCGCAAGTTGGCCGTTATCCGCCGCTTCACTAACTATATGGGGGTCGGGGGAAGGGAGCGGCGCAGCGTGCCGCTGCCGCAGCGAGGCTAGGGCAGGAATGCCGGGGGGGTCGATCGGAGAGCGAACGAGGCTCTCGTGGCAGCTTGCGCGCCGCGGGGCTCGCGCGCGTCTGGCGCGATTGAATGCTCATCCCCTGCTGCGCTGGCGTTTCATCGCCGCCCGGCCCGACCGGCTGCTGATCGCACCGCAGGATCTGCGTACCGCGGACGCCACAAGGGCGGGAGAGATTTATGGCGGGCGATTCGCCTTCGCCGGCAAGGTGGTGATTTGCGACGGCCGCTCCGCCTTCGAGATGGTCCCGCCGTCGGACGAATGGGCCCAGGCGCTGCTCGGCTTCAGCTGGCTGCGACACCTGCGCGCGGCCGAATCGGGCATCACCCGCGCCAATGCCCGCGCGCTGGTCGACGAGTGGATGGCGTTCCAGGGCGGCTGGCACCCGATCGGCTGGCGATCGGACAATCTGTCGCGCCGAATCATGTCATGGCTCAGCCAGGCGCCGCTGATCCTGCACGACGCCGACCTTGCCTTCTATCGCCGCTTCATGCGCAGCATGACCAGGCAGGTGCGCTATCTGCGCCGCACCGTCGCCGAGGCGCGCGACGGTGCCCAGCGGCTGCAGGTGCTGATCGCGCTGACCTACGCGGCGCTGTGCATGGCCGGACAGGCGCGGCATTTGCGGTCCGCCACCAAGCGACTGTCGGACGAGCTCGACAATCAGATCCTGCCGGACGGAGGCCATGTCAGCCGCAACCCCGGCATGCTGATCGATCTCCTGCTCGATCTCCTGCCGCTGCGGCAGGCCTTCGCCGCGCGCAACATGCCGCCGCCGCAGGCGTTGCTGAACGCCATCGATCGCATGATGCCGATGCTGCGCTTCTTCCGGCACGGCGATGGAAATTTCGCGCTGTTCAACGGCATGGGCCCGACCGAGGCCGATCACCTCGCGACCATTCTCGCCTACGACGACGCACGCGGCGAGCCGTTCGCGAATGCGCCTTATTCGGGATATCAGCGCGTCGTCTCCGACGACATGACGCTGATCGTCGATACCGGCGCGCCGCCGCCCTTCTCCCTGAGTCATGAGGCGCATGCCGGCTGCCTCTCGTTCGAATTGTCGAAGGGCAGCCAGCGCATCGTCGTCAATTGCGGGATGCCGGCGACCAGCCGCGAGAGCTGGCGGCAGGTGGCGCGCGCCACGACCTCGCATTCGACGGCGGCGATCAACGACGTGTCCTCGTGCCGGTTTGTGGATGCCGCCTCATCCCGCAAGCTGCAGGGGATGCCGATCACGGCGGGCCCCACGAATATCCCGGTCGATCGGGAGGAGATCGAGGACGGCACGCTGCTGCGCATGTCGCACGACGGCTACAACGAGCGCTTCGGCATCATCCATCAGCGCACGCTGCTGCTGGCGCGGAGCGGGGGACGACTGGAGGGCGAGGACGAGTTCATCTTCACCGCGCGACGGGGCGCGTCGCGCGGCCAGCCCGACGAATTCGCGCTGCGCTTTCATCTGCATCCCGCCATCAAGGCGAGCCGGCTGAACGACATGCACGGCGTGATGCTGATCCTGCCCAATCGCGATGTCTGGAATTTCAATGCCTACGAGGATCGCGTCGAAATCGAGGAAAGCGTCTATCTCGCCGGCAATGAGGGCCCCCGCCGCACGGTGCAGATCGTCATCCACGGAATCGCCCGCCAGATCCAGCATGTGCGCTGGACCTTTTCGCTCACGACGCCCACGCAGCCGGCGCAGCGCCGCAGCAAGGGCGAGGAAAGCTCGGGCCGCCGCGCCCGCAGCAGCGAGCCGGAATTGCCGCTGTAATAACGTCGAAAATCCATCAGGCAGCGGGGATAAGCCGAGACCGCGGGCTTTAGCTCCCGCCCGCCATCGTCTACAGCATGGCGCGATGGAACCCGTTCGTCCCCGCGGAGGGACACCGCTTCGACCCGAACATATCGCAATCGAGAAGACTCACGTCATGACCGAGCCCCGCCGCATCGCCCGCGCGCTGATTTCCGTCTCCGACAAGACCGGGCTGATCGACTTCGCCAGGGCGCTCGCCGGTTTCGGCGTCGAGATCGTTTCCACCGGCGGGACTGCCAGGACGCTTGCCGAGGCCGGCCTGCAGCCGGTCGATGTGTCGGCGCTCACCGGCTTTCCCGAAATGATGGATGGTCGGGTCAAGACGCTGCATCCGAAGGTGCATGGCGGGCTGCTCGCGATCCGCGACAATGCCGAGCACCGGGCGGCAATGCGCGACCATTCCATCGCGCCGATCGACCTGCTCGTCGTCAATCTCTATCCGTTCGAGGCAACGGTCGCCAAGGGTGCCGGCTTCGACGACTGCATCGAGAATATCGACATCGGCGGACCGGCCATGATCCGCGCCGCGGCCAAGAACCACGCCGATGTGACGGTCGTGGTCGAGGCGGCCGATTACGCGCGGGTGCTCGACGAGATGACGGCGCATGGCGGCGCGACCACGCTGCCGCTGCGCAAGGCGCTCGCCGCCAAGGCCTATGCGCGCACGGCGGCCTACGATGCCGCGATCTCGAACTGGTTCGCCGACGCGTTGCACGACACCGCGCCGGACTTCCGGGCGATCGGCGGGCGGCTGGCCGAGGCGTTGCGCTACGGCGAGAACCCGCACCAGAGCGCGGCCTTCTACAGGACCGCCGAGACGCGCTTCGGGGTCGCGACGGCGCGGCAGGTGCAGGGCAAGCAGCTCTCCTACAACAATATCAACGACACCGACGCGGCCTTCGAATGCGTCGCCGAATTCGATCCGGCGCGCACCGCCGCCTGCGTGATCGTCAAGCACGCCAATCCCTGCGGCGTGGCGGAGGGCGAGTCCCTGCTCGATGCCTACAGGAAGGCGCTGTCCTGCGATCCCGTGTCGGCCTTCGGCGGGATCGTCGCGCTCAACCGGCCGCTCGACGCGGACGCGGCGCGCGCCATCACCGAGATTTTCACCGAGGTCATCATCGCGCCGGCCGCGAGCGCGGAGGCCATTGCAATCGTCGGCGCGAAGAAGAACCTGCGGCTCCTTCTGACCGGCGGCCTGCCCGATCCGCGCGCAAGCGGGCTCACCGCCAGGACGGTCGCCGGCGGCCTGCTGGTGCAGTCGCGCGACAATGCGGTGGTCGACGACATGGAGCTGAAGACCGTCACGAGGCGTGCACCCACCAACGCCGAATTGCGCGATCTCGCCTTCGCCTTCCGGGTCGCCAAGCACGTGAAGTCGAACACCATCGTCTATGCCAAGGACCGCACGACCGTCGGCATCGGCGCGGGGCAGATGAGCCGGATCGATTCCGCGCGCATCGCCGCGCGCAAGGCCCAGGATGCGGCGAAGGAAGCGGGCCTGCCAGAGCCGCTGACCAGGGGCTCGGTCGTCGCCTCCGACGCCTTCTTCCCCTTCGCAGACGGATTATTGGTCGCGATCGAGGCCGGCGCGACCGCGGTGATCCAGCCGGGCGGCTCGATGCGCGACGACGAGGTGATCAAGGCCGCCGACGATGCCGGCATCGCGATGGTGTTCACCGGCACGCGGCATTTCCGGCATTGATGAAATCTCTCCCCTGAACGGGGAGACTTTCACTGCCGCGCCAGATCGCCCAGCAGGCTCGCCGCCACCGACAGCTTCGACAGCGTGAGACCGGACGCTGCGATCTCGTGCATCGCGGCGCGGATGCGCTCGACCTCGCTCTGGCGCGTCGCAACCCAGGCGTCCACCGCCTCCTTGCCCCGTCTGTCCCCGGGCAGCATGTCGATGGTCAGCCGGCGCATGGCCGCACCCAGCGCATCGCGCGCGCGATCGAGCGCGAGCCGGTCGAAATAATCCGAGGTCGGGATCTCGCGCGCCGCGGCCTCGATGCGATCGAGCCGGAAGAAATCGCGTGCGGCGAAATAGGTCATCGCGGCGTCCGCAACCGGCTTGCTGCAGCGGTCGGCGACCATGATGATGTCGGTTGCAGCCGACAGGGCGGGCAGAGCGGCGATCTTGCGCGCCAGCGGCTCGGGCACGCCGCCCTCGGCAAGCGTGCCGGCGCGCGCCGCCATCGCCTCGACCGAGGCAAGCGGCAGCGCCTCCTCAAGGATGCCCTCGATCTCGGCAATGCCCTTGCCGTAATGCGCGACAATGGCTGCGAGACCCTGCGCGAGATCGGCATTGCGCAGGAACCAGACCAGCCGGTCGAGCAGCAGGTCCTGCACCGCGCCATAGAGCTCGAGCTGCAGGCCGCCGTCGATCCTGTTGTCGAGGTCGTCGATCTCGCCGTTCAGCGCGGTCATCTCGTAGCTGTCGCGCACGGCGCTGAAGGCAATCGCGATCGCATCCGCGGCGGCGCCGGTCTCGTCGGCCATGCGAACGATCAGCGAGGGCCCGCCGCGGTTGATGAGCGAATTGGCCAGCTGCGTCGCGATGATCTCGCGGCGCAGGCGATGCCTTTCGATCGCATCCGGGTAGCGCTCCACCATCAGCTTCGGGAAATAGCGCAGGAGCTCGCGCGCCAGATAGGGATCGTCCGGCACTTTCGATTCGAGCAGGTCGCTGTAGAGCGTGAGCTTGGCATAGGCGAGCAGCACCGCCAGTTCCGGCCGCGTGAGCGGCTGGCCGCGGCGGCGGCGCTCGGCGAGCGCCATGTCGTCGGGCAGGAATTCGACCGCGCGGTCGAGCAGGCCGCGCTTTTCCAGCACCTGCATCAGGCGCTGCTGGAAGCCCATATCCTCCAGGCCGCGCTGCTGCGTGAGCGAGATCGCGAGCGGCTGGAGATAGTTGTTGCGCAGCACGAGCCGTGCGACCTCGTCGGTCATCGCAACCAGCAGCTTGTCGCGGTCGGCGAGCGGCAGCGCGCCGCTGCGCATCAGCGGGCTGAGCGCGATCTTGATGTTGACCTCGACGTCGGAGGTGTTGACGCCGGCGGAATTGTCGATGGCATCGGTGTTGAGCCGCACGCCGCGCATCCCGGCCTCGATGCGGCCGAGCTGCGTCACGCCGAGATTGGCGCCCTCCCCGATCACCCGGCATTTGAGGTCGGCCGCTGTGATGCGGATCGCGTCGTTGGCGCGGTCTCCGACCGATTCGTCGGTCTCGTCGGAAGCGCGGATATAGGTGCCAATACCGCCGAACCAGAGCAGGTCGATCGGGCCCTTCAGGATGGCCTTGATGATCTGCTGCGGGGTCGCGGTCGCGGCCGTGAGGTCGAGCAGCGCGCGCATTTCCGCCGACAGCGCGATCTCCTTGGATGAGCGCGGAAACACGCCGCCGCCGGGGGAGATCAGGCCGCGGTCATAATCCTGCCAGCTCGAACGCGGCAGCGCGAACAGGCGCGCGCGCTCGGCCCAGCTCCTTTCCGGATCCGGGTTGGGATCGATGAAGATGTCGCGGTGATCGAAGGCCGCGACGAGCTTGATCGTTTTCTTCTCGAGCAGCATGCCGTTGCCGAACACGTCGCCCGACATGTCGCCAACGCCGGCCACCGTGAACGGGGTGCGTGCGATGTCCACGTCCATCTCGCGGAAATGCCGCTTCACCGCCTCCCACGCGCCGCGCGCGGTGATGCCCATCTTCTTGTGGTCGTAGCCGGCGGAGCCGCCGGAGGCAAAGGCGTCGCCCAGCCAGAAATCGCGCTCCAGCGAGATCGCGTTGGCGATGTCCGAAAAGGTCGCCGTGCCCTTGTCGGCGGCGACGACGAAATACGGATCGTCGCCGTCGTGGCGCACGACATTGTCCGGGGGCACGATGTTATCGTTGACGATGTTGTCGGTGAGATCGAGCAGGCTGCCGATGAACAATCTGTAGGTGGCGACTCCCTCGGCCGCTATCACCTCGCGCGTGGCCCCCGCCGGCATTTGCTTCGGCACGAAGCCGCCCTTGGCGCCGACCGGAACGATGACGGCATTCTTGACCTGCTGCGCCTTCACCAGCCCGAGAATCTCGGTGCGGAAATCCTGCGGCCGGTCGGACCAGCGGATGCCGCCTCGCGCGACCTTGCCGAAGCGCAGATGCACGCCTTCGACGCGGGGCGAATACACGAATATCTCGTAGAGCGGGCGCGGCAGCGGCAGGCCCTCGAGCCTGCGGCTGTCGAACTTGATCGCGATCAGCGCCTTTGGCTGGCCGCTGTCGTCGATCTGGAAGAAATTGGTGCGGATCGCCGAGCGCACCGCATTGACGAAATGCCGGACGATGCGGTCCTCGTCGAGGCTGTCGACGGCGTCGAGCGCGGTCTCGATCTGCGCGACTAGCTCTTCCTCCTTTGCGGCCCTCGCCTCCTTCGACATCTCGATCCGCGGATCGAAGCGGGCATGGAACAGCGCCACAATCTGCGCGGCGAGACCGGCATGCCGGCGCATCGTGCTCCACAGATAGCCCTGGGAGAACGGCACGCGAATCTGGCGCAGATAGCGCGAGATTGCCCGCACGAGCGCGATGTCGCGCCACCCCAGCCCGGCGCCCAGCACCAGCGCATTGTAGCCGTCGTTTTCCGCGACGCCTCGCATGACGACCAGGAAGCAGCTTTCGAGCGCGCGCTTGAGCTGGCGCAGGTCGAGCGCACCGCCATCGGCGCGTTCCAGCATCATGTCGTGCAGCCAGACGCCGCTGACGTCGCCCACCGACACGGCGATGTCGAAGGTGCTCTCGTCCACCACCCGAAAACCCATGTTTTCCAGCACCGGGACACGCTCGGACAGCGGGATCGGGCGGCCGAAGCTCCACACTTTCAGGCCCGCAGCGGACCGGTCGCCATGAACCGGCGCGTAGAATTCGACCGCCAGCGGCCGCTCTGCCGACAAGCCCTCGATCGTCCGGATATCCTCCATCGCGACCGCGGGCGCGTAGCGCTCGCGATAGCCGGCGGGAAAGGCATCCTTGTAGCGCTGGTAAAGGGTGCCCGCCCGGCCCGGCTCGTTGGCGAGCGCAAGCTGCTCGGACAAGGCGTCCTGCCAGGTGCGGATGATGCTCGAGACCGCGTATTCGAGCGTCCCGCGATCGGGATCCGGCTCCTCGCTCGGCGAGCGCGTGATGATGAAATGCACGCGGACCAGCGGCCCTTCCGGGAAGAACAGATTCACGCCGCCGATGCGGCCCTTGTAGATCGCCGCGAGTCCCTGCCCGATCGCTTCCAGCACCGCGCTCGAGGCGCGGTCGCGCGGAACGTAGACGAGCAGGGAAACGAAACGCCCGAAGCGGTCGCGCCGCGCCAGCACGCGCACGCGCGGACGATCCTCGAGCTGCACGATCGCGGTCGCAAACGAATAGAGCGTCTCGTCGTCGATCCGGAACAATTCCTCGCGCGGATAGGTTTCCAGCACATTGGCGAGCGCCTTGCCCGAATGCCCCGTCGCGCTGAACCCGGAGCGCGTCATGATGCGCTCGACCTTCCGCCGCACATAGGGAATGGTGCGGGTCGAGCGCGTGAATGCCGTCGAGGTGAACAGCCCGACAATGCGCAACTCGCCAATGGGGTTGCCCGACGTGTCGAAAATCTTGACCGCCACATAATCCATGAACACGCGGCGGTGCACGCGGGAGCGGATGCTGGCCTTGCTGATCATCAGCACTTTCGGCTCGCGGTAGAAGGCCTCGATCTCGCGGGCGATCACCTCGCGTCCCGCGATCGAGGTCAGCTCTTCCACGTCGATGTCGCGCAGCACGCCGAGCCCGGTCTGCGGCAGGGCTTCGAGCAGGCCCTTTGCGGGATTGAGCCGGTGCTCGCGCAGGCCGAGAAAGGTGAAATTCTCCCCGACCAGCCATTCCAGGAACTGGGTCGCCTCGGAAATCTCATCCCCCGGATAGGGCGGCGGATTGGCCTGCAGGCTCGCGATGAGGTCACCGACCCGCGCCAGCATCGGCCGCCAGTCCGATGTGGCGGCGCGGACATCCGCGAGCGTGCGCTCGAGCTCCTGCACGATCCTTGCGCGCGCCGCCTCGTCTTCGATGCGCTCGACGTGGATGTAGATGAAGCTTTCGCGGGCTCCGCCCTCCGCCATCCCGGGAAGAATTTTCTGAAGGGTGCCCGATGGCGAACGCAGCACGGTGAAGACCGGGTGCGCGACAAGCCGGATCGCGACCTGCCGCCCGGTCAGTTCCGCCATCACCGAATCGACCAGAAACGGCATGTCGTCATTGACGATCTCGATGACACTGATGCCCTGGCTGCGCGGCCATGAGTCGGGAGCGTCGGGATTGGTGATCCGAATCTTCGGGGGGCCGGGCCTGCGCTCGGACAGGAATGCGAAGGCTTCGCGGCCGAGCGCGGCAAGCTCGTCGGAACCGTAGCCGACGAGATCCTCCGGTGACGTGCCTGCCAGCAATTGGCCGACGAAGCCTTCCGCCGGTTCGCCCTTGAGATGCTCGTCGGCGTGCGCGATCAGCCGGCTCGCGGCCTGTTCCTCGACCCTGCCGACGACGCCTTGAATATTCATGACAGATGTCCCGGGCTGCCCTGCGCCAGTGTTTCCCAACCTTGACCCTGCGTCGAGGTCAGAAGCGAGTTTCACACCGCCCCGCTGAAGGTTAGGCTTGTCCAGCAATATGACGGAGGAAAGACGTTGAAAAAACAAACCGGCAAACCACAAGCACAGTATAGCACATCGCCCCGGACCGCGCCCGCTCCGGCGTCATCCGGTCGAAGCGCGGCCAAATTGTCTCCGCCTGCGCGCGCGTCCGCGACGGCGGGGGACGACACCCGGTTCGTGGCTCTGCGCCTGCCGAAGCCGCAATTGAACGAATCGATGGCGGCGTATTTTCGCAAGTGCGAAGAGAAGCTCGGCTTCGTGCCCAATGTGCTGAAGGCCTATGCCTTCGACATGGCCAAGCTCGAAAGCTTCGTCGCCATGTATAACGACCTCATGCTGGGGCCCTCGGGACTGAGCAAGCTCGAACGGGAGATGATCGCGGTCGCGGTGTCGTCCAACAACCGCTGCTATTACTGCTTGGTCGCGCATGGCGCGGCGGTGCGGCAGATTTCCGGCGATGCCGCGCTCGGCGAACTGATGGCCATGAATTATCGCGCCGCCCGTCTGTCGAAGCGCGAGCGCGCGATGCTCGATTTTGCCGTCAAGCTGACGCGCGAGCCGTGGGAGGTGGACGAGCCGGACCGCGAGGCCCTGCGCCGCGCGGGCTTTTCCGACCGCGACATCTGGGATATTTCGGCGGTGGCGGGCTTCTTCAACATGTCGAACCGCGTCGCCTCGGCGACCGACATGCGGCCGAACAGCGTCTATCACGGGATTGCGCGTTAGCCGCCGCCCCGCCAGGGCCCGTTCGTTCAGATCTGGACCAGCTTGTTCGGCAGTTCGTCGCGGTTGAGCGTCCCGGGCGGAAAATGCTGCGCCAGCACCGCACCGCATTGCTCGACAGCCGCCACGAATCCGTCTGCCGGACGGCCGTCCTTGATCGCCGCAATCATCGAGGCAACAGCGCCGTCCCAGACATCTTGCGGCACCCTGGCATGGATTCCGGCATCCGCGACGATCTCCGCATAGCGTTCGGCGACGGAGGCATAGATGAGAACGCCGGTGCGCTGCTCGGTCTGGTCGAGTTCGTGCGCGAAGAACTGGTTCATCGCTTCCGCATGCGCGCGCTCGTTCTTGCGCCGCCGGGGCACGATGGCAAAGCGGACGGACCGCTGAGAGAGCAGGATCGACGCGATCACGAAGATCGCAAGCTGGATCGCGTAGATGGTCTCGGCCGCCCACACGGTCATGTGGATCAGGGGGAGCGGGACGAGCAGGGCGAGCGCCGCGGCCCAGGCGACGGGCACCAGGCGGTAATCGCTCGATTGGCTTGCGATCACGCAGAATATCTCGCCCGACGTCCGCTGTTCCGCCGCATGGATCGCGGCGACGATACGTTCGCGGTCGGCTTCCGAAATCAGCATGCTACCAGCTCCCCGAAGACCCGCCGCCGCCGAACGAGCCGCCGCCGCCGGAAAAACCGCCGCCGCCGGAGCTTCCCGAACTCCACGAGCCGCCGCCGGACGGAACGGACCAGCCGCTGCCACGGCGATTCGGGGTCATGTCCCTCGACTGGATCGACCGATAGACATTCCACAACATGACCAGGATGAAGATGACGATCACGATCGTCAGGAACAGGTCGTCCGGAGAATCCGTGCGCGGAGACGTTCTGGCCGCGCGCTGCCTGTATTCCTCCGCATCTCCGGTCAGGACCTGGATGATGTCTTCCACGCCCCGCCTGATTCCGCCGGGATAGTCGTTCGCCTTGAAGCGAGGCAGGATCGACGTTTGAACGATAAAGCTCGCGATGGCGTCGGTGAGCGTGCCTTCGAGTCCGTAGCCGACCTCGATCCGCACCTTGCGCTCGTTCGGCGCGACGATCAGCAGCACGCCGTTGTTCTTGCCCTGCTGGCCGATGCCCCAGGCGCGTCCGAGCTGATAGCCGCAATCCTCGATCGAGGTGCCCTGCAGCGAGCGCAGCGTCACGACCACGAGCTGGTCGGTGGACCTGGCTTCGAGATCGGCGAGCTTTTGCGTGAGCTCGGCGCGGGTCGCGGCATCGAGGATTCCGGCCTCGTCCACCACGCGCCCCGACAATGGCGGAAATGTCAGCGCCGCCGCCGCGACGCAGACGAGCGCGAGCAACGCCGCGAGGCTATGGCAGGCCCTTCGCACCATGTCTGCGATCAGAACTTGACCTGAGGCGGCCGGTCCGCGCCTTCCGTGGCGGTGAAGGTCTGCATCGGCTTGTTGCCGCGGAACACGGTCGAGGCCCAGATGATGCCCGGGAAGGTGCGCAGCTCGGTATTGTAGGCGCGCGCCGCCTCGATATAGTCGCGCCGCGCGACCGCAATGCGGTTCTCGGTGCCTTCAAGCTGGGATTGCAGGGCGAGGAAGTTCTGGTTCGACTTGAGATCGGGGTAATTCTCGACCGTCGCGATCAGGCGGCCCAGCGCGCCGGACAGGTTCTGCTGCGCGTCCTGGAAGCGCTTGAAGGCGTCGGGGTCGGTGATCATCTCGGGGGAAATCTGCACCTGCGTCGCGCGGGCGCGCGCATTGGTGACGGCTTCCAGCACCTGCCGCTCCTGCGCGGCGAAGCCCTTCACGGTCTCCACAAGGTTCGGGATCAGGTCCGCGCGCCGCTGATACTGGTTCTGCACATCGGACCATTTCGCCTTGGCCTGCTCCTCGAGCGTCGGAATGGTGTTGTAGCCGCAGCCCGACAGGACAAGTCCGAGCAGCACGGCGACAAACGGCAGGGCGCGAACGCGCGAAGCGGGAACCGATCGGGCAGCCATCTCGATGCCTCCATCAAAGGGCAGCCTGAAGGCGGCTGCGTCGGGCGGAACCTATCCGACGGGGAGGCCCATTGAAAGCGCGCTGGCATTCGTCGGCCGTTTGCGCAAACTGGTTCGATGAAGCCTGAAGCAACCATGACAGCTTTGCGGCGCATTCTTCGCTTTGTCCTGGCCCTCGCCGCTTGCACCCTGCCCGCCCAGGCGCGCGAGATCGCGCCGGCGCAGGCTGTCTTTGCCCGTCACGGCATGGTGGTCGCGCAGGAGGCGCAGGCCGCCCGAATCGGCAGGGACATCCTGGAGCGCGGCGGCAATGCGGTCGATGCCGCGGTCGCGACCGGCTTCGCGCTCGCCGTCACCTATCCGCGCGCCGGCAATATTGGCGGCGGCGGGTTCATGGTGATCCACCTCGCGAAGGGCAAGCGCGATATCGCCATCGACTATCGCGAGACGGCGCCGGCCGCAATCACCCGCGACAGCTTTCTCGATGCGCAGGGCAACGCCGACCCGGAGAAATCGCGCAACAGCGGGCTTGCGATCGGCGTGCCGGGCACGGTCGCGGGTCTTGCGCTCGCACACCGGAAATACGGCTCCGGCCGCTTCACGCTCGCGCAATTGATTGCGCCGTCGATCGCGCTGGCGCGCGACGGCTTCGTGCTCGGCGGCGACCTGGCCGACACGATCGACGGCGCGCGCCGCCTCTTCGCGCGCTGGCCCTCGTCCGCGGCGGTATTCCTGAAACCCGACGGCTCATCGTGGCGCGCCGGGGAGACGCTGGTGCAGCGCGACCTGGCGGCCACGCTCGAAACCATCGCTCGAGAGGGGCCGCGCGGCTTCTATCATGGTGCCGTCGCCGAGAAGATTGCGGCAGCCGTGCGCGGCGCCGGGGGCGTGATGACGGCGGACGACCTGAAAAACTACCGCGCCAGGGAGCGGGCGCCGGTGCGCGGCACCTATCGCGGCTATGACATCGTCTCGATGCCGCCGCCTTCGTCCGGCGGCGTGCATCTGATCGAGATGCTGAACATTCTCGAAGGCTATCCGCTCGGCAGGATGGGCGCGCAGGGCGCCGATACGCTGCACGTCATGGCGGAGGCGATGAAGCGCGCCTATGCCGATCGCGCGGTGCATCTCGGCGACCCCGATTTCGTGCAGGTACCGGTCGAACGGCTGATCTCAAAAAGCTACGCCGCGACATTGCGCGCGGGCATCGACCCGGCGCATGCGACGCCGTCGCAGGAAATTCGCAGCGGCCTCGCGCGGCGCGAGGGCGACAACACCACGCATTATTCGGTCGTGGACCGCCACGGCAATGCCGTCTCGAACACCTACACGCTCAATCTCAGCTATGGCGTCGGCCTCGTCGCGGAAGGCACCGGAATTCTGCTCAACAACGAACTCGACGACTTTGCAGCCAAGCCCGACGCGCCCAATGCCTTCGGCCTGATCGGCGGCGACGCCAACGCGCCCGCGCCCGGCAAGCGCCCGCTGTCGTCGATGACGCCGACCATCGTGCTGAAGAACGGCAAACCGTTTCTCGTCACCGGCACCCCGGGCGGCAGCCGCATCATCACCACCGTGCTGCAGGTGATCGTCAACACGATCGATTTCCGGATGGGTATCGCTGAGGCCGTGTCGGAACCGCGCATTCATCACCAGTGGATGCCGGACGAGCTGCGCGTCGAGAACGATCTGCCCGCAGCCATTTCGGACGCGCTGAAGGCGCGCGGCCACAATGTCGTGACGCCGCTGCCGCGCGGCTCGGCCAATTCCATTCTGGTGACGCCGAAGGGCCTCGCCGGCGCGGCCGACCCGCGCACGCGCGGGGCGCTGGCGGTCGGGCATTAGCGAAGCGGCCCCGCTGGCGTTGAAGGTTCGCGGCGACCGTTCCTCGAGCCGGTTTTCTTGCCTGCAATCGAACTCTAGCGCAGTGGCGTTGAAACAAAGCTCGCTTCGCCGTTGCGCGCGCAATGTCGAGCGTCAAATCGGGAGCAGCGGCAAACATTGTGCAAATGTGATTGCAGAATCGCCGGCCTCGCGCGCCTGCAAGCTGCATCGTCGCGTCGAGAGCGGACTTCCTCGTACGCAGGAACCACAATGCAGCTTCAGTTTCCGATCAATCCCCAGAACCGTACGATCTCCCGCGCGCCGCAAATTCCGGCGGGCAGAACGTAGTCGCCGCGTTTGCCGCAGCTTTCCCCCGCCTCCTCGGCAATGGGAAAGGCATGCGCGAAGTTCGGGATCGTCACGCTCTCCAGGCGCTTCGCATCGCCGGCATCCGCGAAAATGTCGCGGCGCGCAGGCCCGAGCATGTCGCTGCGCGTCGGCGTGGCGAGCAGTCCGTGCAGGGCCGTCCATTGATCGACGAGTTCCTGGCGGTTGCGGACAGCGACCGTCTGGTCGGCATCGCCATGCCAGATCGCCACAGATGGCAGGCGCGGCGCGACGGCCACATTGGCGCGGCGCTTCCATTCCTCCGGCGTCAGATCGAGCCCCGGCTTCATGCACCGGAATGCTTCGCTCACCGTGTCGGCGCAGCCTGCGGGAATGCCGGCGACGATGGCGCCGCCGGCAAAGCGCTCGGGATAGAGCGAGAGCATCACGGCGGTCATCGCCCCGCCGGCCGAGAGTCCGGCGATATAGACGCGCGCGGGATCGAGCGCATGGCGCGCGATCATCGCGTCGATCATCTGGCGGATGGAAAGCGCCTCGCCCTGGTCGCGCGCGATGTCGCCCGGCTCGAACCAGTTGAAGCAGGCATTCGGATTGTTGGCGCCGAAGAAGATCATCAGCCCGGGCCAGGCCGTATCGTACCAGAGCGGCGGCAGGCCCTTCTGCTCGGGCATCAGCAGCGCGAATCTGCCGACATCGGCAAGCGCCATGAACCCGGTATCGCGCGCGAAGGTCGCGGCCTTCTGCTTGCAGCCATGCAGCAACACGACCAGCGGCGCGGACGCCGGCAATCCCTCCGGCACGTAGCTGAACATCCGCAGATTGCCGGGATTGGAGCCGAAGCCCGATTCCTCGCGCGGCTCGGCGGCGCGGGCCTCCGCGGCCACCATCGCGGCGAGAGCGATCGCCAGAACCAGCCCGCAGATCCGGAGCGTAGCCATGCGGACAGATTGCGGGATCGGACGTGCAACCGCAACGCGACAGCGCTTCGAAAGTTTACACCGTCTTGCCGCGCCGGATCGAAGACGACGAGAAAGGAAGGGAAAACTGGAGCGGGCGAAGGGATTCGAACCCTCGACCCCGACCTTGGCAAGGTCGTGCTCTACCCCTGAGCTACACCCGCATCCGTTGGGTAAGCGGGCCTTCAGGCCCGCTGGCGCGTTGCTATGCCAAATGCCGTCCGGGAAAGCAACCGGTGTCCGCACATGACGACAAGCTCCAGTCGCCACAAAGAGTTAATTCCGCCCCGGCATGACCGCAACCGGCCGCGCACGACGACGGTCAGCGGCCGGAAGTGGGGGGTTTTCGCTTCGCATTGACCCGTATTTCATTCTCCGGTGCTCCGGAGTTCCCGGCAGCAACGTCAATCTCGGGCCGCCGGCGCCGGGGGCGAAGCGGCTTGCGGCGGATCGTCGCCGCGCATGGGGCCGCATACGGTGCCGGGCCTGGCGCCCCACCCCGGACCGCCTTGCGCAGGGCGGCAGGCCTCGAATGGCGACGGCCGTGATCCTGCGAGATGCGCTCGCGACGCTCGTTCACACTTGCAATGAGGGTGCGCGTGTTGAGTCCGCCGCGAAGTCAATTCATAACGCGATCTTCACCGGCGCGCCGTCCGTGCCCTTCACGCCCGACGATCTCTTCGCCGCCCTCGACAAGCTCGGCATCGCGCATGCGACCGTGACGCATCCGCCCCTGTTCACGGTCGAGCAGTCGCAGGCCCTGCGCGGACAGATTTCCGGCGGGCATACCAAGAACCTTTTTCTCAAGGACAAGAAGGGCGCGCTCTTTCTGGTCGTCGCGCCGGAGGAAGCGACGATCGAACTGAAGTCCCTGCATCGCAAGCTGGAGGCCGGGCGCTTCTCGTTCGGCTCGGCCGACCTGCTGCGCGAGGTGCTGGGCGTCGAGCCAGGCTCGGTGACGCCCCTTGCCGCGATCAACGACGCGGCGCGTCGGGTCACGGTCGTTCTCGATGCCGGGCTGATGACCCACGACATTCTGAACTTTCACCCGCTCGTCAACACGATGACGACCTCGCTCGCGTCGGCCGATCTGGTCCGGTTCCTGGAAGCCGCCGGGCACCCGCCCCGCATCGTCCCGGTGGCGGCGGAGGCGGAAACCGCGCCCTGAGGCGGATTGCATTCGGCCACCCGATTGCCATCTAATGGGCGAATTCCACGAAATTCGGGCCTTCCGGGAGGACCCATTTGAGCATGTTCGATACTGGCGGCGCCGCCGCAACCGCCGACAACCTCGTGGTCGACACCACGACCCAGACGTTCATGAAGGACGTGATCGAGGAATCGCGCCGGCGTCCCGTGCTGGTCGATTTCTGGGCCGAATGGTGCGGGCCCTGCAAACAGCTGACCCCGGTCATCGAAAAGGTCGTCAAGGCGGCCAAGGGCAAGGTCAAGCTCGCCAAGATGGATATCGACAAGCATCCTGCGATTGCAGGCCAGCTGGGCATCCAGTCGATCCCGGCGGTGTTCGCCTTCGTCAACGGCCAGCCGGTCGACGGCTTCATGGGCGCGCTGCCGGAAGGCCAGGTCACGGCCTTTGTCGAGCGGCTGATCAAGGACAAGGTCGGCGGCGAGGACAAGGATCTGCTCGCGGCGGCGGAAGCCGCGCTCGCCGCGCATGACCATGCCGGCGCGGCCGATATCTATGCGCGGCTTCTGGCGCAGGACGCGACCAACATCCCCGCGCTCGCCGGACTTGCGCGCTGCTATGTCGGCACCGGCGCGCTCGATCAGGCGAGGCAAACCCTCGGCATGGTGCCGGAGGCCAGGCGCAAGGACACGGCCGTGGTCGCCGCGCAGGCGGCGCTCGATCTCGCGGAGCAGGCGAAGTCGATCGGGCCCATCAGCGAACTGGAAGCGAAGGTCGCGGCGAATCCCGCCGATCATCAGGCGCGCTTCGATCTCGCGGTGGCGCTCAATGCCAGGAGCCAGCGCGAGGCGGCCGCGGACAACCTGCTCGAAATCGTCAAGCGCGACCGCAAATGGAATGACGACGGCGCGCGAAAGCAGCTCATCCAGTTTTTCGAGGCCTGGGGCCCGACCGACGAGGCAACGATCGCTGGGCGCAAGCGCCTGTCATCGATCCTGTTTTCCTGAATATCGCCGCGCGTGCGCGGGAGGCCAGCGATGCCGATGAATGCGGTTTATGACGGGCCGTCGTCCCTGCCGGACATCATCCCGGTCTTCCCGCTCGCCGGCGCGCTGCTGCTGCCGCGCGGGCAGATGCCGCTCAACATTTTCGAGCCGCGCTACATCGCTATGGTCGACGATGCCCTGATGTCGGGGCATCGGCTCATCGGCATGATCCAACCCGACGCCGCACATCCCGGACCGGAGTCGCGGCCCAATCTTTACAGGGTCGGCTGCGTCGGCCGCATCACGCAGATCGCCGAAACAGGCGATGGCCGGTATCTGGTGCAGCTCACCGGCATATCGCGTTTCAGCATTGTCGAGGAACTCAACGTCACGACGCTCTACCGGCAATGCCGGGTCAGCTATGAGCAATTCGCGGACGACTTCATCGCGCGCATGGGCGAGGACAAGGTCGACCGCAAGGCGGTATTGAAGGCGCTTTCCGATTTCCTCAAGGCCAACAATCTCAAGACCGACTGGCAGGGCATCGAGGACGCACCCAACGAGGCGCTGGTCAATGCGCTCGCGATGATGTCGCCCTATGGGTCGGCCGAGAAGCAGGCGCTGCTGGAGGCTCCGGACCTCAAGACGCGCGCGGAAATCCTTGTGGCGTTGACGGAAATCGAGCTGGCCAAGGGCAAGACGCCGAGCGACACGTCGCTGCAATAGTCGGTTGGCAAGGTTGGCCAAAATCCGCTAACAGAGCCGGCATGACCTCGACCGACCGTCCCGCCGATACCGTGGATCCGAAGCTGCTTGAAATTCTTGTCTGCCCGGTGACCAGGGGGCCGCTGGAATACGACGCGGAGAAGCACGAGCTGATCTCGCGATCGGCCAAGCTTGCCTATCCGATCCGCGACGGCATTCCGATCATGCTGCCCGAAGAAGCGCGCCCGCTCGGGTGAGCATTTCCATCCGAGTTTCATCCGCGCACGTTCCGCACATATGAATTCCACGAACGGCCCGGCCATCCGGTCATAGCCATAAGACAGACGAGGGAATGGCATGCTGAAAATCTGGGGGCGCAACACGTCGTCCAATGTCCAGAAGACGATGTGGGCGGTCGGCGAGCTGGGTCTCGAGCATGAGCGCTTCGATGTCGGCGGCACCTATGGAAAGAACAAGGAGCCGGCCTATCTCGCGATGAATCCCAACGGCCTCGTGCCGACTCTGGTGGACGGCGATTTCATCCTCTGGGAATCGAACACCATCGTGCGCTATCTCGCGCGCGAGTATGGCGTCGGCAAGCTCGAGCCGCCCGATCCGAAGGAGCGCGCACGCGCGAGCCAGTGGATGGACTGGCAATTGTCGGTGCTCGGACCCGCGATCACGCCGGCCTTCATCGGCATGATCCGCATGCCGGAGGACAAGCGCGATCCCGCCGCCATCGCGGCCTCGCAGGCGAAGACCATCGAGGCGATGAAGATTCTCGATGCCCAGCTTGCCAAGACGGATTATGTGGCGGGCGATGAATTCTCGATGGGCGATATTCCCGTCGGCGTCATGACCTATCGCTTCTGGCATCTTGTGCCGGAGCGGCCCGCACTGTCGAACCTGCAGCGCTGGTATGTGCTGCTTCAGTCGCGCGAGGCTTTCCGCAAGCACGTCGAGGCGATCCCGCTGTCGTAGCGACGCCCTCTCCTGCGGGAGAAGAACTACAACGCCTCGCCGCGCAGCAGTTTCGGCACCTCGCCGGTCAATCCCGCCGCCTCGCGGATGAAGAACGATTTCAGTTTCGGCATGCGGTCGACGATGCCGAGGCCCACGTCGCGCACCGCGCGCAGCACGTCGGACTTGTTTGAGAACAGGCGGTTCAAGCCGTCGGTCGCGACTCCCATCGTCATCGTGTCGAAGCGCCGCCAGCGCTGGTAGCGATCGAGAACCGCGGCGCTGCCGGGATCGAGCCCAAGCCGCGCTGCATCGGCGATGGATTCCGCAAGCGCCGCCACGTCCCGCAGCCCCATATTCAGGCCCTGCCCGGCAATCGGGTGAATGACATGCGCCGCGTCGCCGACCAGCGCGATGCGCTCGGCCATGAAGCTGCGCGCAATCGACAGCCCGAGCGGGTATGCGCGGCGCGGACCCGCAAGCGCGATCGCGCCGAGATGCAAGCCGAAGCGCCTTTCGACTTCGGCAAGAAAATCGGCGTCGGACAATGCCACGAGCCTGTCGGCCTCGCCCGACTCCTCGGTCCACACGATCGAGGAGCGTTTGCCCTTGAGCGGCAGGATGGCGAACGGCCCCGCAGGCAGGAAATGCTCCTCGGCGCGGCCGTTGTGATCGCGTTCGTGCGCGATGGTCGTGACGATGCCGGATTGCCCGTAGGACCAGCCGTGGCTCGCAATCCCGGCCTGCTCGCGGATCGGCGAGCGCGCGCCGTCCGCCGCCGCCAGCAGCCGCGCCGCGATCACATTGTCCTTGCCAAGCCTCACGCGGATCGCGCCGTGGTCCCGTTCAAAGCCCGTCACCGCCTGCGCATGAAGCTCCACCCCGATCTCGCGCGCCTTGTCCGTCAGCGCCGCAATCAGCGGTGCATTCTCGATCATGTGCGCAAACGGCTCGCCCTCCTCGATCTCGCCGCCGAAATTGAGAAAGACCGGTCGCACCACGTCCCCGAGCTTCGAATCCGTGACGATCATGTCGAGGATCGGCTGCGCCTCCTGCGCCACCCGCTGCCAGACTCCGATGGTCTCGAACAGATGCCGCGCCGCGGCCGCGATCGCCGAAGCGCGCATGTCACGCCCGGCATTGTCGAGCGCCGGGTCGGCGACCACGACACGAAAGCCGCTTCCCAGTGCCTGCCTGAGCGCGACCGCGAGCGACAGCCCGGCAAGCCCGCCGCCGCCGACCAGCACGTCGACTGTCTGTCCGGTGCCCTGCATGCCGCTCCGATCCCATGCCCTGCCGGGCATGTCCGCGCCAGTTGACTCTTTCGCGCCCGTCCGCGCCATTAGCATGATAGCCCAATCAGGCGAGCCAGATCATGTCGTCCTTGTCCGCGGTCCAGGACCTGCTCCATACCCTCGATCTCGAGCCGCTGGAAGTAAACATCTTTCGCGGCCGGTCTCCGCAAACGAACTGGCAGCGCGTTTTCGGCGGCCAGGTCATCGGCCAGGCACTGGTCGCAGCCTCCCGCACCATCGAGAATCGCCGGGCGCATTCCATGCACGCCTATTTCATTCTGGGCGGCGATCCCAAGGTACCGATCGTCTACCATGTCGAGCGTACGCGCGACGGCAAGAGTTTCTCGACGCGGCGCGTGCAGGCGATCCAGCATGGTGAACCCATCTTCACCATGTCGGCATCGTTCCACAATGACGAGAACGGGCTCGATCATCAGGCCCAGATGCCGAACGTGCCGAAGCCCGACGACCTGCCGAGCGAGGCGGAAATTCGCTCGCGCATCCTGCCGATGATGCCGGAGGCGGTGCGCCGCTACTATGAACGGGAACGTCCGATCGAGCTGCGGCCGGTTGAGTTCGACCGCTATCTGGGCAAGAAGCACGAGGATGGCCGCTTCCATGTCTGGATCCGCACCACCGGCCGCCTGCCGGACGACCCCGCCATTCACCAATGCGTGCTCGCCTATGCGAGCGACATGACGCTGCTCGACACCGCGCTCGTCCCGCATGGGCGAACGCTGTTCGAGAAGGATTTCATGGCGGCGAGTCTCGACCACGCGCTATGGCTGCACCGGCCGTTCCGGGCGGACGAATGGCTGCTCTATGCACAGGACTCTCCCAACCTGCATGGCGGCCGGGGGTTCGCGCGCGGGCTGATCTTCCGGCAGGATGGAACGCTCGTCGCCTCCGTCGCGCAGGAGGGCCTGATCCGCGAACGGCAATCGGGCTGAAATCTGTGCGTCGGGCGCCTCCCGACGCGCGGCGCTCTTGAGACAAGCGCGCATCGCTCGTCTAGACTGGCGCGCGGACCCAACGCTCAGCCGGGAAAGGGCACAAGTCCATGAAACTGGTCACTGCGATCATCAAGCCGTTCAAGCTCGAAGAGGTCCGCGACGCTCTCCTCAAGGCCGGCGTGAGCGGCATGACCGTCACGGAAGTCAAGGGCTATGGCCGCCAGAAGGGTCATACCGAAATCTATCGTGGCGCCGAATATGCGGTGAACTTCCTCCCCAAGCTGCGGCTTGAAATTGCCGTCGACTCATCGCGCGCGGACAAGGTGGTCGATGCCATCGTCTCCGCCGCCAAGACCGGCCAGATCGGCGACGGCAAGATTTTCGTAACCGATATCAGCCGCGCCGTCCGCATCCGGACGGGTGAAACCGACGCCGACGCGCTCTGACGCCGCGCCGCGAAAGCGATGCTGCGCCCGAAGATCCCTGGTTCGACGAAAGTCTGAGAGGCAGCCGGATTTTGCCCGAGCGGCTCCGGGCCTTTTTGCAGCGAGAAGGCCCGATTTTCAGGGTTTCGCTTGCAGGACCCCTCGGCGGACGCCCGCGCGCAGGTGCTGCCTAATTTATCACCAGGGGTGGCGAAGGTTTGGGCTGCGACCTGCTGGCGCACCCGCATGCCTATGACGCACTGCAAAAAAGCGCTTGGAGAACAGGCGGATAGCGTCCTCCCGCGGTCTTGGCACGAGGTTTGATTCGTAATGACCGGCTCTGCCCGAAGGGGGCAATTCCGGCGCGGCGGAGCCTGTTTGTGGATGCCCAGTCTCCCGCTCGCCGGGGTCGGGGCCAACGGGGATTGAACCAATGAAAATCGTCATGGCCGTCATCAAGCCATTCAAGCTCGACGAGGTCCGCGACGCACTCACTGCGATCGGGGTGCACGGCATGACCGTCACCGAGGTTAAGGGGTACGGGCGTCAGAAGGGGCACACCGAAATCTACCGCGGTACGGAATACGCGGTCAGCTTCCTGCCGAAACTCAAGGTCGAAGTGGCCGTGCCATCGAACCAGGTGGACAAGGTCATCGAGGCCATCTCCGGGGCGGCCAAGACGGGCCAGATCGGCGACGGCAAAATCTTCGTCTTCAGCATCGACAACGCCGTGCGCATTCGCACCGGCGAGACCGATGCTGCCGCGCTTTAAGCCCGACCCAAAACGACTTCGGACAGGAGTTCACACAATGTCATTCAAGATTCCCTATCGGGCCGGACTTGCCGCCCTTCCCCTGATCCTGCTCGCGGCGTCTCCCGCGCTGGCGGAGCCGACCGTCAACAAGGGCGACAACGCCTGGATGATGACGGCGACAGTGTTCGTGCTGCTGATGACCATCCCCGGCCTCGCGCTGTTCTATGGCGGCCTGGTGCGCTCCAATAACATGCTGTCCGTGCTGATGCAGGTATTCTACTCGGTCTGCATCGTCGCCCTGATCTGGGTGATCTACGGCTACAGCCTCGCCTTCACCGGCGGCTCGGCCTATTTCGGCGGCTTCGACAAGGCGTTCCTCGCGGGCGTGACGACCGATTCGAAGGCGGTCACATTCTCGGTCGGCTCGAGCATCAGCGAATTCATCTACATCTGCTTCCAGATGACCTTCGCCTGCATCACGCCGGCGCTGATCGTCGGCGCGTTCGCCGAGCGCATGAAGTTCACCGCCGTGGTGCTGTTCATCCCGCTCTGGGTCACATTCATCTACTTCCCGATCGCCCACATGGTCTGGTACTGGGCCGGACCGGATGCGATCGACGCTGCCGCCAAGGCTGTTGCCGCAGCGACCGACGATGCCGCGAAGAAGACCGCGCAGGAAGCGCTCGATGCGACGCTCGCCGATGCGGGTCAGATTTTCCTCTGGGGCGCGATCGACTTTGCCGGCGGCACCGTGGTGCACATCAATTCCGGCATTGCCGGCCTCGTGGCCTGCATCATGGTCGGCAAGCGCACCGGCTACGGCAAGGAACTGATGCCTCCCCACTCGGTGACGCTCTCGATGGTCGGCGCCTCCCTGCTGTGGGTCGGCTGGTTCGGCTTCAACGTCGGCTCGAACCTCGAAGCGACCGGTGTGGCGGGCCTTGCCATGACCAACACCTTCGTCGCGACGGCCGCCGCCGCGCTTTCCTGGATGTTCGCGGAATGGGTCGTGAAGGGTAAGCCTTCGCTGCTCGGCGCGATCACGGGCTGCGTCGCCGGCCTCGTCGCGGTGACCCCGGCTTGCGGCTTCGCGGGCCCGATGGGCTCGATCGTGCTCGGCCTGCTCGCCGGCGTGGTCTGCCTGTTCTTCTGCTCCGCGGTGAAGCACATGTTCGGATACGACGACGCGCTCGACGTGTTCGGCGTGCACTGCGTCGGCGGAATCCTCGGCGCGATCGCGACGGGCATCCTGGTCAATCCGGAGCTCGGCGGTTCGGGCGTGTACGATTACGTGGCCGGCAAGGTCGCCGACTACGATTTCGCCACCCAGGTCATGGCCCAGATCAAGGCCGTGATTCTCACGCTGGTCTGGTCCGCCGTCGGCACGGCGGTGATCCTCGGCATCATCGGGGTGATCACGGGCCTGCGCGTGACGGTGGACAAGGAGCGCGAAGGGCTCGACCTCACCGAGCACGGCGAGCGCGCCTACAACATGTAAGAGACTCGCGCGGCGGGGCGATCTACCCGGCACCGCCCCTCGCCCGATGGAGGCCCCGGGTCGCAAGAACCCGGGGC
>JACAEG010000362.1 GCA_013388965.1 Pseudorhodoplanes sp.
CCGCCGCTCCGTCCGCGACCTCCGGCAGCACGCCCGCCGCCGCCACGACGGCCGCCGCCCCGTCCGCCACCCTGCCGCCGGTCCGCATCACCGCAATCGACGCGACCGTTCGCCCAGGACTCCCCAAGCCCGGGCAGGACAAGATCAAGAAGCCGGTCACGGCGATCGGGTGCCGGCCGGCCATGCAGCCCGGCAAACCCTATTTCGTGGAATTTCGCTCGCGCACGGCCGCGAGCTACGGTCATACCTTCGTGTTCCACGGCCGCCTGGGCGGCGGCAACAGCTTTGCGAGCCTCAAGGTCGCGGGCCTGCATCCGAAGGGCGACGATCCGTCGACCTACATGCAGGGCCACTGGATGCCGGTCGAAGCCGAAACCGGCGCCAGCTACGGCGATCTCGACGAGCAATATCTGACGGCCCGCTTCTGCGTGACGCTGACGGAAGCCGAGTACAAGCGGGCGCTCGCCTATATCCAGAACCTGCAGGCCACGAAAAAGACCTGGCACGCGGGGACCTATAACTGCAACGCCTTCGCGGCTGACATCGCGCGCTATATCGGCCTCGATTCGCCCAATCCGAACATGTATTTGCCGGAGAGGTTCATCGAGCGGATGGCGGATCTCAATGCCAGCCGGAGGCTGGCACCGGCGGCGTCCGCAGCGTCGGCTGCGCCGGCCGCCTCATCCTCGGCACCGAGCTTCTCGGCACCCAGCTTCTCCAGTAACTTCGGCACCAGCTTCTTCACCGAACAGGCGAAGAAGCAGACGATGCGGCAGTAGGTCGCGGCGGGTCCTGCGGCGCGCGGGAACCGCACGTCGCCCAGAGCCCCAGACAGCAAACCTGCAAATCGGGTCGGGGCTTTTCGCGACGTCGCGGTCCTCAAGCGGCGCTGCCGAAACAGCGCGCCCGTCATTGCCGTCAACAGGGCCGCAGCCGCCCCCCGGACGCGGCGGCGGATGGACGGTTTCAACCGCACTCCCCCGCAGCAGGCCTCAAGGCCACGGCAAAAGAACACTGGCAAACCGTTCCAATATACGAAACAATTGCGTGCATAGAGCTTTGGCCCTCTGTGAGCCGGAATCTGCTGGTGCGCGATGACTTTGTGAATGCGCTCGTGGATCGGATCTACGAAGCAGCGGTCGTGACGGAAGCGTGGCCTGCCGTCCTGCAGGAAATCGCCGAGATCGGAGAGGGCGCGCTTGCCAGCCTGCTCGTCCTGGATCATGGCGGCGACCTCCACTGGATCGGCACCCCGGCCGCCGATGCGCTGGTATCGGAATATGTTTCGCTCAGGGGAGTCGCCTTCAATTCCAGAATTCCGCGCAGGCGGCGGCTGCCCAATCCCGGCTTCGTGGGCGACCTCGATTACATCACCTTGCCGGAAATCGACGAGGATCCCTTCTATCAGGAATTCCTGCACCCCCGCGGCTACGGATGGGTTGCCGCGACGCATGTGCTGTCGCCGATCGGAGAAAGCATGTGCGTAAGCGTCGAGCGAAGGCGCACCCGCGGGCCGTTCGAGCGCGAAGTCATGGACAGGCTCGACCTGTTCGGGCCCCATCTGGCGCGCGCGATGCTGATCTCATCCCGTCTCGGCCTGATGCGTGCGACCGATATCGCGGACGGCCTGTCGCATGTCGGCCTGCCCGCGGCGGTGCTGGGACATGGCGCGCAGCCCATCGCCATGAATGCCTTGTTCGAAGCGCTGATCCCCGCTGTCGTGCTCGATGGCCCGGGGCGGCTTACGCTCGCCGCGCCGCAGGCCGACAAGGCGCTTGCCGGTGCGCTCGCCTCCCTGCGATCGCTCGATGTCAGAAATGACATCCGTTCCGTTCCGCTGGCGGCGGCGGAGGGACGATCGCCGATGATCTTTCATGTTCTGCCGATTCGCGGCAGGGCGCACGACATCTTCTCCCTGGCAAGCGCGGTCGTCATCGTTACGCCCGTCGTCCCGGCCAAAGTTCCATCGGCGGAGCTTCTTCAGCGATTGTTCGAGCTGACGCCCGCCGAGGCACGGGTGGCCCGCGCAATCGGAAGCGGCAAGACGGTCAACGATATTGCGGCGGCGGTCGGGCTGTCGCGGGAAACCGTGCGCACGCAGCTCAAGGCGATCCTCCACAAGACCGGTCTGAGCCGCCAGGCGGAACTGGCTTCCCTGCTGAGCGGGATCGCGATCGGACCCTGATCGCCCGGGTCTTCAATCTCCTGCCGCGCCGTCGATGGCCTGGACCATCGCCTCGACGGCGTCCGCCTGCGTCAGCCCGCCCTCGCGCACCAGCGTCCGCCATGTGTAGAAGCTGAGCGCGAGCTGCAGCATCGCGCGTTGCCTGGCATTCAGCCTGGCGCCGAGCACCTCCCGATAGGCCGCCATGTGGGGCCCTATGCGCATCGCCGAAATTTCCCTCACCAATGGGTGACTTTCGGCATCGCGCAGCACGCATCCCAGGCGCGGGGCGTTGCGCTCGAACCAGCCGTAGATTGCCATGAGACCGGTACGCAGACGCTCGCGGTTGTCCGCGATTCCTCGCCAGAGTTCGGCGTTGGGCGGGGGATGGTGCTCCGCCGTATAGCCCGAACAGGCGAGCAGCAGGCTCCGCTCATCCGGAAAATGCGCGTAGAGGGTGTGGCGCTGCACGCCCGCGCGGTCCGCCACCATGCTGAAGGTCGTGGCCGCGGGTCCCACGCTGCTGTGCAGATCGACCGCCGCCTCGACGATGCGCTGGCGCGTCTGCGCCTGGCTCTCGGCGCGCTTCTTGAGGGTGTAGGTTCGGGTCTTCTTTTTCGATGCACTTGCACGTGCAGTCATGTTGACGGGCTCGCTCATTTTCATTACACGAACACGTACTATCAAATAATCGTCTTGTCCACCCCGGCCTGGCGTTCGAGAGGCGCCCGACCGCGACGCAGGATGAGCACCGCGCGCGCTTGTGGAGGCTGCGAGAACGCCTTCCGCGTAAGCCTGCCCCCCGACGGGGTCCGCAAATTTAATTGCACGAATACGTGCATCGAACTTGACAAGGTGGAATCATTTGCATACACACAGTCGTGCATTGAAATTGACCCCATGTTCCAGCCCTGGAGATCGTCATGGAAACCAAGATTTCTGAAATCGCCGACGGCATTTATCGCCTCTCGACCTTCGTCCCCGAGATCGCCGCGCCGGCCGGCTTCACCTTCAACCAGTTCCTCGTCCTCGGCGACGAGCCGCTGATGTTCCACACCGGCCTGCGCAAGATGTTTCCGCTCAACCGCGCCGCGCTGGGGCGGATCATCCCGCCCGAGACGCTGCGCTGGATCGCCTTCGGCCATTACGAGGCCGACGAATGCGGCGCCATGAACGAATGGCTCGCGGTCGCGCCGCATGCGCAGGTCGCGCACGGACAGACCGGGTGCCTCGTCTCGCTCAACGACATGGCGGACCGCGCACCGCGCGTTCTCGCGGACGGCGAGGTGATCGATCTCGGCCGCGGCAAGCGCGTGCGCTATATCGACACGCCGCATACGCCGCATGGCTGGGATGCCGGCGTGATGTTCGAGGAATCGACCGGCACGCTGCTGTCCGGCGACCTGTTCACGCAGCTCGGAGACGGGCCCGCGCTGACGCAAGGCGACATCGTCGGACCCGCGATCGCGGCCGAAGACCTGTTCCAGTATTCCGCGCTCGCACCCGGCATGGGTTCGGCCATTCGCGGGCTGGCGAAATACGCGCCGCGCACCATCGCGCTGATGCACGGACCGTCCTTCTCGGGCGACGGAGCAGCAGCCCTGCATGCGCTCGCCGAC
>JACAEG010000341.1 GCA_013388965.1 Pseudorhodoplanes sp.
CGCTGCGCAAGATCGCCCGCTTATGAGGCGAAGCTTGGAGCCTCGGATTTGGCCGTAAGCCGAGTGGCCAGGGTTGCGGGCCGAGCCTGGACGAGCTACATGAATTATTGTTCCGCCTGCCCGCTTCCCAGGCAGTGGCGAGGTAAATCGTGGCTGGTCTCAAAACGCGGTCTGAACGGTCCGGTGCCGCGAACACGCGCGAACGACGCGAACGCGGCGGCGCGGCCGACGATACCGCCTTTGCCGCCGGCGTCGGTCGCCTGGTGCGGCTCGGCCGTGCCAAGCGCGGCATCACGCGCCGGCAACTCGCTGCTGATTCCGGCATCTCCGAACGCTATCTCGCTCAGATCGAGAGCGGCCAGGGTAATCCTTCCATCATCGTGCTGAAGGCAATCGCAACGGCGATTGACGTGTCGATCGTCGAACTGCTGCCGCGCAACGGGCCGGCCGCGCTGACCGACATTCACGATTTGCTCGCCCGTATGCCACCGGACGAACTGCCCGCCCTGACGGAAATGATCGGTAGCCGCCTCGCTTCCTCGGCAGGCGATCGGGCGCGGCGCATTGCCCTGGTCGGCCTGCGCGGGGCGGGCAAATCGACCTTGGGACGCCGTCTCGCCGATCACCTTGACGTGCCCTTTCTGGAACTCAATCGCGTCATCGAAAAGGATTACGGCGGTAGCGTTTCGGTGTTGATCGAAATGTCAGGTCTCAACACGTTCCGCCGCTACGAGCACGCCTGTCTTGAACGGGTCATCGCCGAGTACGAAGCGGCCGTGATCGCGACCGCCGGCGGCATCGTTGCCAATCCGGAGACCTATGCGCTGCTGTTGCGGCGCACCCATGCGGTCTGGCTCAAGGCACGTCCGGACGAGCATATGAGCCGCGTGATCGCGCAGGGCGATTTCCGCCCGATGGCGCAGAACCGCGAAGCGATGGCCGACCTCATCGCCATTCTCGACGCGCGGAGCGCCGATTATGCCCGCGCCGAGGCGGAAGTGGACACGGCGGGCAAGACGATTGAGGAGAGTTTTGCTGAGCTGCTGGCGGTGGTCGAGCCATATACGCGCGGCGCCGCAGCGTCAGCACCGTCGAAGGCGACGCCGCGGCCGGCGGTCGACGCGTAGGAATATCGACCGCCGGATCGGCGCCTCGGGATCACAAGAAAGTTATTCCAGTGTGCCGAGCCGGGCTTGTATCTTGATGCACTATAGTGCACATAATTGCCGCAAGGCGCGCCGAGGGCCTTGCGAAAAGCTGCAAAATAATTCATATCGCCGTCCTGGGTCCGAGGAGGAAAAGCCATGGCTGAATCCGAGCGTAAGCTTTCCAACGGCGCGACGCGCATCGATTTCGCCACCGATCCCTCGCGTTACCGGCATTGGAAGCTGTCGGTCGACGGCGACGTTGCCACCCTGCTCATGGATGTCGACGAGAAGGGCGGCCTGTTCGAGGGCTATGAACTCAAGCTCAACTCTTATGATCTCGGCGTCGACATCGAGCTCGCCGACGCGCTTGAGCGGCTGCGCTTCGAATATCCGCAGGTGCGGGTAATCCTGTTGCGTTCAGGCAAACCGCGGGTGTTTTGCGCCGGCGCCAATATCCGCATGCTGGCCGGCGCGACGCACGCCCACAAAGTCAACTTCTGCAAGTTCACCAACGAGACGCGCAACGCGATCGAGGATGCGAGCGCGTCCTCCGGACAGCATACGATCTGCGTCGTCAACGGATCGTGCGCCGGCGGCGGATACGAGCTTGCGCTCGCGGCCGACCACATCATCCTGGTGGACGATGGCTCCTCCTCCGTCTCGCTGCCGGAGCTGCCGCTGCTCGCTGTGCTGCCCGGCACCGGGGGGCTTACCCGAGTCACCGACAAGCGCAAGGTGCGGCGCGATCTCGCCGACGTCTTCTGTACCACCGAAGAGGGCGTCAAAGGCCGCCGCGCGGTCGAATGGCGCCTGGTCGACGAGGTCGTGTCGAACACCAAACTAGACGAAGCGGTTGCCGCGCGCGCGCGCGAGTTCGCCGGCCGCTCGGATCGGCCTAAGGACGCGAAAGGCATCGCGCTCACCCCGCTTGAGCGCCGCATCGGCCCCGACAGCCGCGATTACAAATTCCTCTCGGTGGAAATCGCGCGCGCCGACCGCACCGCGACGATCACGCTGCGCGGCCCTGACGCCCCGCCGCCGGCGTCGGTCGAGGCCATGGTCGCGCAGGGCGCCGATTTCTGGCCGCTCGAGCTCGCGCGCGAACTGGATGACGCGATCCTCGATCTCCGCCTCAACGAGCTCGATGTCGCCACCATCGTGTTCAAGTCCGAGGGCAACCCCGAAGCGGTCCTCGCCTATGATGCGTTTCTCGAGGCGAACAAAGGCCATTGGCTGGCGCGTGAGATCCGCCACAAATGGAAGCGGGTGCTCAAGCGCGTCGATCTCACCTCACGCTCGCTCGTGACGCTGGTCGAGCCCGGCTCATGCTTCGCCGGCACGCTCGCAGAGCTCGTTCTCGCCGCCGATCGTTCCTACATGCTGATCGGCCAGATGAATGGCGACAACCGACCGCCGGCAGCGCTCGCGCTCGCGCCGGCGAATTTCGGCGCCTATCCGATGTCGAACGGATTGAGCCGGTTGGCGAGCCGGTTCCTGGCCGAGCCTTATGCCGTCGAGCAACTGCGCGGCAAGATCGGCACGACGATTGATGCCGAGGAAGGGGAGGAACTTGGCCTTGTCACCTTCGCGCTCGACGACGTCGACTGGGAGGACGAAATCCGCGTCTTCCTCGAGGAGCGGGCAAGCTTCTCGCCCGACGGGCTGACCGGCATGGAGGCCAACTTGCGCTTCGGCGGGCCCGAGACGATGGAGTCGAAGATATTCGCCCGGCTCACGGCCTGGCAGAACTGGATCTTCCAGCGCCCGAACGCGATCGGCGAGGAGGGTGCATTGCGCCTCTACGGCACCGGCCGCAAACCGGCGTTCGATACGAAACGGGTGTGAGCCCGAGGCGACCCGACAAGGCGATAAGAAACAAATAGGAGCGGAGTAATGGACATCGGAAACGTCGACTACACGACGAAAATCCCCAACAATGTCGGGCTGGCCGACGACCGGCGCGTCTTGAAGGCGCTCGAAGGCTGGCATCCCGGCTACATCGACTGGTGGATGGACATGGGGCCGGAGGGCTTCCAGGACGCGCTCGTTTATCTGCGCACCGCCGTCTCAGTCGATCCCAAGGGCTGGGCCAAGTTCGACTACGTGCGTATGCCCGAATACCGCTGGGGCATCCTGCTCGCCCCGCAGGACGAGAACCGCAAGGTGCCGTTTGGCCAGCATTACGGCGAAAAGGCGTGGCAGGAGGTACCCGGCGAATATCGCGCCATGCTGCGCCGCCTCGTCGTTATCCAGGGCGACACCGAGCCGGCCTCGGTCGAGCAGCAGCGCCATCTCGGCAAGACCGCGCCCTCGCTCTACGACATGCGCAACCTGTTCCAGGTGAACGTGGAGGAAGGCCGGCATCTGTGGGCGATGGTCTATCTGCTGCAGAAATATTTCGGCCGCGACGGCCGCGAGGAGGCCGACGAATTGCTGCGCCGCCGCTCGGGCAGCGCGGATTCGCCGCGCATGCTCGGCGCCTTCAACGAGGCGACGCCGGACTGGCTGTCCTTCTTCATGTTCACCTTCTTCACCGACCGCGACGGCAAGATGCAGCTCGAATCGCTCGCACAGTCGGGCTTCGACCCGCTGTCGCGCACCTGCCGCTTCATGCTGACGGAGGAAGCCCACCACATGTTCGTCGGCGAGACCGGCATCGGGCGCACCATCCAGCGCACCTGCGAGGCGATGAAGGCCGCCGGCATCGAGGACCCGACCGACATCGCGAGAATCCGCGCCCTCGGCGTGATCGACCTGCCGACCGTCCAGAAGAAGCTCAACCTGCATTATTCCCTTTCGCTCGACCTGTTCGGCTCCGAGGTCTCGACCAACGCGGCGAACGCCTTCAACGCCGGCATCAAGGGCCGCTTCCAGGAGACCAAGATCGAGGACGACCACCGGCTCACCGGCAGTACCTACCCTGTCCTCAAGCTCGTGGACGGCGAGATCAGGCGCGTGGACGAGCCGGCGCTGACCGCGCTCAACATGCGGCTGCGCGACGACTACACCTACGACTGCGCCATGGGCGTCGAGCGCTGGAACAAGGTGATCGAAAAGACCGGCGTGCAGTTCAAGCTCGAGCTGCCGCATGTCGCCTTCCACCGCCAGATCGGGGAATTCAAGGACGTGAACGCGACGCCGAAAGGCGTCCTGCTCGACGACGAGGCCTGGGCGAAGCATCGGGACGAGTACCTGCCCTCGAAATCCGACGGCGATTTCATCGCCGAACTGATGCAGCCGGAAATGGAGGCCGGAAAATTCGCCGGCTGGATCGCGCCGCCCAAGGTCGGCATCGACAACAAGCCCGGCGACTTCGAATATGTGAAGATCGCGGCGTGATATTCGCCTCACGCCATCCCGTCATCCGGAGGTGCGAGCGCGCAGTGCGAGCCTCGAAGGATGGCGGGCACGATCTGGGCCGTCGCTCTTCGAGGCGGTCGCTTCGCGACCGCACCTCGGGGTGACGGATTAAATGTAGTGTAGCGACCATGGACGCAACGACCAGCACCGCGCCGAAGAAGCAGCATCTCATCGATCCCGAGATCTGCATTCGCTGCAACACCTGCGAGGAGACCTGCCCGGTCGATGCGATCACGCATGACGAGAACAACTATGTCGTCGATGCGGAAAAGTGCAATTTCTGCCTCGACTGCATCTCGCCCTGCCCGACCGGCTCGATCGACAACTGGCGGATCGTCACCAAGTCCTATTCGCTGGAGGAGCAGTTCTCCTGGGCCGAATTGCCCGTGCAGGAGCAGATCGCGCTCGGCGCGGCGATCGAAGGCGGTGACGGCGAGGCGGCCGACGACGAGGCGGCAAGGCTGATCGCGGAGGCGCATCTCGGCGTCGGCGGCAAGAGCGTCGCGCCCGCCTCGGCCGGCAAGCCGAGAATCAATCTGTTCAACCGCGCGGCGCCGGCGATCGCGACCGTCACCGGCAATTTCCGCCTGACGCACGACGCGGCCGACAACGACGTGCGCCACATCATCCTGGATTTCGGCGGCACGGTGTTTCCGGTGCTGGAAGGCCAGAGCATCGGCATCATCGCGCCGGGCACCGACAAGGACGGCAAGCCCCACAACATCCGCCTCTACTCGATCGCGAGCCCGCGCGACGGCGAGAAGCCGAACGCCAACAATCTGGCGCTCACCGTCAAGCGCGAGCCGGGCGGCGTCTGCTCGAACTATATCTGCGACCTGAGGAAGGGCGACACCGTGCAGGTGACAGGGCCCTTCGGCGCAACCTTCCTGAAGCCCGACGATCCTGCCGCCAACATCATCATGATCTGCACCGGCACGGGGTCGGCGCCGTTCCGCGGCTTCACCGAGCGGCGGCGCCGCGCGATGCGCGACGCGCCCGGCCGCATGATGCTGTTCTTCGGCGCGCGGCGTCCGGAGGAATTGCCGTATTTCGGGCCGCTTCAGAAGGTGCCGGAAGGATTGCTGCGCAAGCACTTCGCCTATTCGCGCGTGCCGGGCGAGCCCAAGACCTACGTGCAGGACAAGATGCGGCAGGCCGCCGACGAAGTGGCCCTGTTTCTCGGGAGCGACAAGACCCACGTCTATCTGTGCGGGCTGAAGGGCATGGAGAGCGGCGTGGACGAGGCCTTTGCCGACATTTGCCGCAGCGCCGGCATCGACTGGCAGCAGCTGCGCGCCGACATGCGCGCGCAGGGGCGGTATCACGTTGAAACCTACTAGGATCGGAATTGCGCTCGCCGCGCTGCTGATCTGCGCCGGCGCGATCGTCGCCCTGACGCAGAAATACTGGCGCCCCGCACCGGCCGAGAATCCGGACGCCGACGCCCGCGCCGCAACCCGCTTCATGGTCGCGATGCTCCGGGAGAATCACGTTTTCGGCGAGCCGGTCGCCTTTCCCAACGTCACCAAGTTCTGCAACACGCCGCAGGAATTGCGCGAGGTGCGCGAAGCGGTAAAGGCCCTGCTCGTCGGCGCAGCCACCTCGGTGCAACGCAAGATGCTCTGCGTCCCGCATGTCCGGTTTGCGGGAGAGGACACGTTCGTCTGGGAGGACCCCGCCGCCTGCGACGCGCTCGGCACCGCCATCGTCGCGCTCGCTGCCAGCCCTGAGGCGCTCGAGACGCTCGCCGGCAGGCCGCCGCGCATCGTGAACCACGAAGGCCGCATCGAGGCCGGCGCGGCGGGTCTCGGCGAAGGCCTGGCGCTCGCGCGCTCCCGCTTCGATTTCGCGCGCATGAGCTACAGATGCGAGGCCGGAAACTCGCAGATCAGGATCACGGTGCCGAAGCGGTAATGCTGGCGGCGTGCGCGCTCAACCGTCATCCTGAGGTGCGAGCGAAGCGGGCCTCGAAGGATGAATGGGCATGATACGGGCCGTCGCCCTTCGGGGCTCGGCCTTTCGGCCGAGCATCTCTGGGTGGCGGCTTGAGATGTTTCGCGTTGTACCGGCTACTCCGCCGCGCGCTTCGCGCTGTCCCACCACGGGCAGACGCCATCCATCACGCGGTAATTGCCCGCGATCACCTGCACCGGCTCGCGCAACCCGTCGCGCGCATTCTGCAGGCGCATCTCGCGCGCCTCGGCGCGCTTCTCGGGCGGCAGCCAGTAGCGCTCGTGACCCCAGATGCTCGGGCCCGTGGTCATCTCGACCGGCTTCCAGGCCGCGGGCTCGATCGTGCGCCCGCCCCAGCCGCACTCCACCATGAACCCCGACGGCGTGTTCGCATAGAACGAGGTCATGAAATCGTTGGTGTGGCGGCCGAGCGTGACGCCGATGCGCCCCTCCTCGCCCAGAGCGATGTCATAGGCCTGGCCGACATCGTCGAGGCTGTAGAGTTCGACCATCAGGTGATGGATGTAATCCTTGCCCGTCTCGATCAGCGCGAGGCTGTGGTGGCGCGGATTGACGTGCATGAAATACGCCTTGAAGGGCTTGAGCGTATAGTCGCTCAGGCCAAAGCCGAGCACGTCGCGATAGAAGGGCAGCACGGCGTCCATGCGCGCGACGGTGAGCACGGCATGCCCCATGCCGAGCGGGCCGGTGCGAAAGCCCGACAGCGTGCGGCCGGGTTTGAACGGCTCGCTGGCATGTTCCGCGCCGTGAAAAACCTCGACGCGGTTTCCGGCGGGATCGTGGAAAACGATCAGGTCGCGCACGCGGCGCTGGTCGGCGAGCGCGCGCTCGCCGCGCGCCACGGAAACACCGGCGCCTTCGACCCTGGCGGCGACGGCATCGAGCGCGGCGGCGTCCGCCGCTTCCCAGCCGAAGAATTGCGCGCCGTCGGCGCCGTCGGCATCGACGATCACGCGCTGCCGTCGGTCGTCCATGCGGAATCGCAACTGCGTGCGCGAGCGCTCGGCAAGCTGCAGGCCGATCAGACCGGTCGCGAAGCGCTCCCAGTCTTCCAGCGCCCTGGTGCGGATGCCGACATAGCCGAGCGACTGGATCATAGACACGCTCCCTTCAATCCGTCATCCTGGCGAACGAGCGAAGCGAGTGAGCCTCGAAGGATGATCGGCCTCGACGCGGCCACAGCAGGGCCGTCGCCCTTCGAGGCTCGGCCTTTAGGCCGAGCACCTCAGGGTGACGGATTGAGAGTAGACCCATGGACGCGTTTGTCTACATGCTGGACGGAGCATGTCGACCGCATCACAGATGCGATAGCCGTCGAAAGAAAGTAGAAAGGCTGGAGCCGCGCCAAGAAGGAGGCGCTGATCTCTGGCGATCGGAAGGTTATTGAAATTCTTTCGAAGAGACGCGGAGGCAGCCGGCGCAATCGCCAATCCGTCATCCTGAGATGCGAGCGCGCAGCGCGAGCCTCGAAGGATGCACGGCCCGGCTCGCGCCGCATCCGGGCCGTCGCCCTTCGAGGCTCGGCCTTTCGGCTGAGCACCTCAGGGTGACGGTTTGAGCGCTTAGCTCGGGGAGTTACTCCGCCGCCGCCCGCGCCGGCCCGGCATGGGCCTGGGCGATGTAGTCGAGCGCGGCCTGGACCCCGCCCTTCTTGTGCGGGACGCCGGCGAGCGAGAGCGCCATCTCGGTGATGGCGAGCGCGCCGAGGATGGTGCCGTCGTTGGTGTCGCCCAAATGGCCGATGCGGAAATACTTGCCCGCATAGGGGCCGAAGCTCGCGCCGTAGGAAATGTTGAAATGCTCGAGCGCGAGACTGCGGAAGGCGTCGCCGTCATGGCCTTGCGGCATCATGACCGCGGTCACGGTCGACGAATAGTATTTCGGGTCCCGGCACATCGTCTCCAGGCCCCAGGCGCGCACCGCCCGGCGCACGGCTTCCGCGAAGCGCTCGTGGCGCGCGAACACGTTGTCGAGCCCTTCCTCGTGCAGCATCTCGATCGCGACGTCGAGGCCCTGCAGCATGTTGGTCGCCGGCGTGTAGGGAAAGAAGCCGACGCGGTTCATGTTCAGCATGTCCTCCCACGACCAGAACGACTTCGGCAGCTTCGCATGCTTCGAGGCCGCGAGCGCCTTGTCGCTCACCGCGTTGAACGACATGCCGGGCGGCAGCATCAGGCCCTTCTGCGCGCCGCCGACCGAGACGTCCACGCCCCACTCGTCGTGGCGATAATCGGTCGAGGCGAGCGAGGAGATGGTGTCGACAAAGAACAGGGCGGGATGGCCGGCCGCGTCGATCGCCTTGCGGATTTCCGCGATCGGAGAGGCGCAGCCGGTCGACGTCTCGTTGTGCAGCACGCAGACCGCCTTGATCTCCTTGTTCTTGTCCTCGCGGAGCGCGGCTTCGATCGCCCTGGGATCGGCGCCGACGCGCCAGTCGGTCTTGATGAATTCCGGCTTCAGGCCGAGATTCTCCGCCATCTTCTTCCAGAGCGTCGCGAACTGGCCGGTCTCCACCATCAGCACGCGGTCGCCGGGCGAGAGCGTGTTGACCAGCGCCGCTTCCCACGCGCCGGTTCCGGTCGCGGTGTAGATGATGACCGGGTTCGAGGTCTTGAAGATGGACTTGATGCCTTCGAGGCAGCGCCTGGCGAGCCTGGCGAATTCGGGACCGCGATGGTCGATGATCGGGGTGTCGATGGCGCGCAGCACGCGGTCCGGCACCGGGGTCGGTCCCGGTATCTGAAGGAAATGGCGGCCCGCGACGCGGGCGGAATTCTGGGCCATCGAACTGCTCCTTGGCGCTGCGATGCCGGACGTGTCGTGCCCGCCGGCGCGGGCTCCCTGGGCCTGTTGCGGGCCGGCCGGGATGAACACCCGGGCGGGCAGGCCGGTCAAGTCCGAAAAGCTCATGGCGCTGTCGAGCGTGCCGATTGGGCAGGCGTCAGGCCTCCCCCGGCCGTTGCGGCATCGCCCGCGCGGCGAGAGCCGCAATCCAGAACCGCGCATGGCCCGAATTCCGGGTCCGGCCCGCTCACGCCAGCCGTCCCGGAACGACCGGGAGCGGTCAGCCCTCGAGGCCTGTCGGCACGTTCTTGTTCTCGCTCGTCAGCTTCATGCCGGCGGCGAGCGCCATCGTTTCCATCAGGGCGGCGAAATCCCCGGCCAGGTATTTTTCCGGGTCGGGCTTGAGCATGGCCGCGCCGAAATGCCCCTGCAGCACCTCGCGGGTCGCGGCCGTCACCGGCATCGGCACGTCGTATTCGCGGCCGAGCTCGAGTCCGAGGTCGAGGTCCTTGCGCAAAAGCTCCGGCGTGAAGGTCGTGGTCCAGTCGAGATTGACGAGCGCGGGCGACTTGTAGCGCGTGAACATCGAGCCCATCACCGAATTGTTCATGAAGGCGAGGAAGGCGTGGCGCGGCACGCCCATCTTGTTGGCGAGCAGGGTGATCTCGATCAGGTTCTCGATCACGACGCCGAGCATGACATTGTGCGCAATCTTGCAGACGCGGGCGAGCTCGCCCTCGCCACCAAACGACACGCCCGACGGCGCGAACACCTCGACGATATCCGAGACTTTCCGGAAGGCGGCTTCCGGACCGGACGCAACCGCCGAGAGCTTGCCGGCCTTGATCACCTTGGCATTGCCGCTCACCGGACAGGCGACGAAATCGGAATGCGTGTCCTTCAGCCGCTTGCGGATATCGACCGAATCCTCCACCGAGATGGTCGAGCAATCGACCACGATCTTGGGCATCTTGCCGGCAGCCAGCACGCCGTCCTTGGAGAAATAGACCTCCTTCAGATCCTTGCCGGTCGAGACGATGGAGAACAGCACATCGACGTCGGCGAGCTGCGAGAGCTTGTCGACCACCTTGCCGCCGATGGCGGCGAGCGGCTCGGCCTTGGAGCGCGTGCGGTTCCAGATCGAGACCTGGTAGCCGGCCTTGATCAGCCGCTCGGCCATCGGAAAGCCCATGCGGCCCATGCCGATCCAGCCGATCCTCTGCGTGTTGGTCGCCATGCATGTCTCCCCTTGAGCCGCCCGTCCCCGCCCCGGCCTCTCGTAACACAGGGCGGACGCCCCGCAAGCGCGAGCGTCAAGGGGCAGACCTGCATCGGACGGGATGCAGACGGCTTGTGGCCGGAGGGTGGGCAGACCTATGCTCGCAACGGGAAACGCAGTCATCCCGGGACGCTGCGAAGCAGCGAACCCGGAATCACCGGAGATTGTGCGAACGCATGAGCCCCATCCGCCCGCTCGACGACGCGCTGGCCGCGATCGCCGACGGCTGCCTGCTCGCCGTGCCGCGCGAAGTCTCGGGCGTGGCGATGGCGGCGACGCGCGCTATTGTGCGGCGCGGCGTAAAGAACCTGCATCTCGTTGCGCTGCCCACCTCGAGCCTGCAGGCCGACCTTCTGATCGGCGCCGGCTGCATCGCCTCGCTCGAAACCTCCGCCGTCAGCCTCGGAGAGTTCGGACCCGCACCGCGCTTTACCGCGGCGATGCTCGCCGGCACGCTC
>JACAEG010000363.1 GCA_013388965.1 Pseudorhodoplanes sp.
ACATCCAGCAGTCCGGCAAAATGCTGCTGACCATGATCAACGACATCCTCGACCTCGCCAAAATCGAGGCCGGTAAAATGGAAGTCCGCGCCGAGGATTTCTCCATCCGCGATGTCCTCGAATCCCTCGCCCAAACCGTTCGCCCCATGGCCGACCGCAAGTCCATCGACCTCGACGTCGAAATCGACGACGCCATCCCCCTCCTCCGCCAGGACGCCTCCAAAATCCGCCAGATCGTCTTCAACCTCCTCTCCAACGCCATCAAGTTCACGCCGCAGGGCGGGGAAATCTGGATCAAGGTGGGCTGGACCGCCTCCGGCGGCCAGTATTTCAGCGTCAAGGATACCGGGCCCGGGATTCCCGAGAACGAGATCCCGATCGTGCTCGCCTCGTTCGGGCAAGGGTCGAACGCCATCAAGTCGGCCGAACAGGGCGCGGGCCTCGGCCTGCCCATCGCGAAAAGCCTGGTCGACCTGCATGGCGGCTCCTTCACGCTCAAGTCGAAGCTGCGGGTGGGCACCGAGGTGGTGGTGGCCTTCCCGCCCGAGCGCGTGATGTCGGCGCTCCCGCCGCTCACCGAGCCCGCCCCGCCGACCCAGCCGCAGGGGGAAAATCCCTCCGCGGGCGTTGGCGGACGGAACGGCCGCCCGAAGACCCGCTCGACCGGCGCGTGAGCCCGTTTGCCGCATTGTCCGCCGCATTGCGTTTGGCAGCCCCCCTCCTATGTTGCGGCTGACGTCCATGACCGCGCCCCTCACCCCCTGCATCAAGCTCTGCACGCTCGACCCGCAATCGGGCCTGTGCCTCGGCTGCGGCCGCAATGTCGACGAGATCGCGACCTGGAGCGGGCTGGCCGATCGCGAGCGCGCGCGCATCATGGGGCTTTTGCCGGCGCGGCTGTCGCGCCTGCGCGAGACCCGCGCGCAGGCCGGCGCGGGGAGCTGACGCGATGCGCCGCGGCCTGCTCTGGTTTCTGCTGATCGGGCTGGGGGTGGCGGCGGCCGTGCTGGTCGTGCGCCACGACCAGACGACCTTCGGGCTGTCGAGCGACATGCTGGGTTCGCTCGTGGTCAAGGTCGCGCTGCTGGTGTTCATCGGAAGCAGCGTGCTGGTGATGTTCCGCCATTCCTTCTCGCAGGCCCTGCAGGCCGTGCTGCTCTGGGTCGTGGTCGGGCTCGCGCTGGTGCTCGCCTACACCTACCGCTTCGAATTGCGCAGCGTCGGCGACCGCGTGATGGCCGAGCTGGTGCCGGGCCATGCCGCCTCGCGCGCCAACGTGGTCGAGATCGCGCGCGGGCGCGGCGGCAGTTTCGGCGTCTCCGCGCAGATCAACGGCGCGTCCGTTCGGATGATCCTCGACACCGGCGCGAGCGCGGTCGTGCTCACGCAGGAGGCCGCGAAGGCCGCGGGCCTTCCGCTCGAAGTGCTGAACTACAACGTCACCGTGGAGACCGCGAACGGGCGCACGCGCGCGGCCTCCGTCACGCTCGACCGCATCGGCGTCGGCGGCGTGGTCGAGCGCCAGGTGCCGGCGCTGATCGCGCAGCCCGGGCAATTGCGCACGAGCCTGCTCGGCATGACCTTCCTCAACCGGCTGGAAAGCTGGGAAGTGCGCGGCGACAAGCTGGTGATGCGCGGGTATCCGTGAGGCGGGGGTCAGAGCTTTTTCTGGGATATACGGGGCTGAATATCGCAGTGGATGAAATTTGGATGACGATAGATTTTTAGGAGAATGTTTGTATTTATATCCCTTGCGGTTGTGGCGCGAACACAGGGGCGCTCTATGGGGAGTAGTGGGTCGGGTAGCATTAGCGACTATCCTGGATCATCGTCGCAGGGAAAATCCGGAGGCCCTGGCGATGGTTCACAGCAGGACCGTTGCGCACGCGCGTTTAGCACGAGTTTGGAGGATGTTGAACGTTCAGATTACTACCAGACGCACCATGCGGTCCCGCCAGTTGGAATGCAGTTGACAGTGGCCCAACGTAAGCGGCTCGTCGCGCAAACTCAGGCCGGCGAAAGCGTTGGCAATCTACCAACCTCGCTGAATTATCTAGCTGCCTGCCTGAAGGATGGTTGGAGCTATATTGGTACAATCCAAAGTGCCACCAATCCTCCGCCGGTGGCGAGCATTTCTGCTGACTTCGCTGCATCTCCTCCACCGCCATGATTGGTACGGATCCGGTCCCTCTCTTGGTCGGCGAAGTCTTCGTCGACTTCACGGTGACTGCACCCGGCGGCGAAAATAAGCTCCGGCTTGGTGGCATAACTCATGCTGCACGTGGCTTCTGGGCGCTTAACGTACCGTTTCGCGTTGCAGCGATTTTGCCGGATTATTTGGAGAAGTCGACGCGAAGGTATTTCAATGCTTTGGGGTGCATTGATTTTCGTACCGTCGGCCATGTAAGCGGAGCACCTAATGTTACGGTTCTCTTCGATCAAATCGAGCTCGCAGACCAACAATATGAAACACTCTTGCGCGACGAGAAGTCGGTCGAAGTCCTTCCAGAAAATTTGTCAAATTTTGCGTGCAAGGACGTTCTGATCTTCCCTGGGAGTTACGATCTTCGCGCGATCTGCACAGCGTTACCCCAGACAGCACAAATACATATAGATGTAGCTTACGACGTGGACAATCCTGGGATTCTCGAAGCTATCCCGCAGCAAATACAAACAATATTGATCTCAACGTCGTCGCCGTTGTTCAAGGCAGTCGCCAATAGCGGCCTTGATGCCCTTATAGAAGCCTTCAAAGCGCGCGCTGCTGCCACGCTAATCCTAAAAGAGAATCGCGGCGGCGCAAGAATGGCCATCGCCGGCAAAGGAAGCGTCGATGCCCTACCTGCGCAGCTCGGCACGACGACAAATTCGGTGGGCGTTGGTGATGTATTCGCGGCGACCTATGTCGCACATTGCAATCGGGAGCGTGTTGAAGCAGCTTGGCGAGCCACGTTTGCTGCCGCCGCGTACTCCCAGACAACCGATCCCAATCTTTTTAAGACATATATCAATCGCGACTTGAGGCTTAGCCTCGATGAGATGCAACAACTCGGTGGAGTCTTTCTGCCGTGGGAGAAGCGGCGTAAGTACGCGATTTATCTTGCTGCTCCAGATTTCAGCCACGCTGATAGGCGCGCCATAGACAAGGCGCTCGCTTCGCTCAGCTATCATAATTTTGACGTAAGGAGGCCCGTCATCGAAAACCACGAGCTTCCACCGGCGGCGCCACCTGCCATGCTTCAGAACACATATCGATCAGACTACGAGCTGCTAAAGAGATGTGCGTTGGTGTTTGCGGTCCCGACGGGGCGAGACCCTGGAACGTTAGTGGAAATCGGAATTGCAATTGAGGCCGACATTCCCGTCGTCGTTTATGACCCCGAGGGCGAAAACGCCAACACGATGGTGATGGCAGGGGCCGATTTTTATTCAATCGATCTCGACCAGTGCCTTAACAATGTGTTTCGGATTTTGTCCGAGGCTGTCGACCAATGACCGCCGCGGTCCTGCTCTGCTCAGGCGGGCTAGATTCTACAACGCTTGCATATTGGATGCGCGAGCGCGAAATTGAGATCGTTCCGATCTTCTTCGACTATGGTCAGCATTGTGTCGAAACAGAATGGCGAACGCTAAGGCAAGTGCTCCCGACCGCTGGAGTTCGTGAGCCAGAGCGGATCGATGTTTCAGGAATTTTTCGGGGGTCGCGGTCACGTTTGATCATTGAGCCTGACCTATGGAATGAGCATGTGGCCGACGAAGATCTTTATATTCCCTATCGCACCCTCTTATTCTTCTCGATCGGAGCGGCGGTTGCACAGACGCGAAATCTTTCAGATGTTTATAGCGGCTTTATCAATAGCAATCACGCGAAAGAACTTGACTGCTCTGCGGCTTTTTTGAATGAACTCGATGCGCTGGCAACGAATGTTGGTCCAGTTCGATTCCATATTCCGTTTCGCGCATGGTCAAAGGCTCAAGTAGTCGCAGAAGCAGTAAGGCTAGACGTCGAAATTGGTGCTACTTATTCGTGCCAGTTGCTCAGCGATACCCCTTGCGGAGCGTGCCCCAATTGCGTTGAGCGCTTGAACGCTATTGAGGCTGCGAGAGGAGCAGCGTGATGGGCGGCGCTGGCGTGCTTGAACAGCTATATTTTGCACGCCAGATTGCCGACCACGCCGCTCGGCTGGGCGTCCTAAGTGCGCCTATGAGTTCACGTCCAGCGTCCAACCACATGGGTGCGGTCCTAGCAGACGCCATTTTGCAGGCCGGGGTCAATTATCAAACGGTCGTCCGCGTGCGCATCGAGCGGATTCGCTTAGAGTTTCCTGAAGCCGCGATGCTGTCCGGCGTCACCGAGCTTATCGAGCGCGAAGGGGCGGAGTTTTTTCTATTGTGGAAGCATCCAACAAAAGTAATCCGGTTTGTGTCACTCGCCAAATTCCTTGCGATGCAGGGAGTCGATTCAACTACCGAGCTTCGGAATTGGCTCTGCCTTGAAAACGCACGCCCGAGTCTACTTAACCTGAATGGAATCGGCCCAAAGACATGCGATTACTTGTGCAGTCTAGTTGGCATCGATTGCGTTGCGGTTGATCGACATATCGTCCGATTTGCTGTCGATGCTGGAGTGCATCTCTCTGACTATGAACGCTTGAAGGGAGCTGTTTCCTTCGCGGCGGACCTTCTGGGCGTGGAACGCCGCGACTTTGATGCTTGGATATGGCGGACGATTTCCTATCGCACGCGAGCGCCAGAGATCGATAGCTTGGGAACGCAGCCTGGGCGATAGAGCAAGTAGCCCGGATGGAGCGAAGCGCAATCCAGGAGGTCAACATGGCTCCACCCGCCCTACACGCCATCAATCTTGCAGTACTGCGCAACAGCCGTCGTCGCCAAAAGCGACATCCTCCCCCCGCCCCGCGCGCGCCCGCCCAACCCCCTTGGACAAATCTTCAAGCCGAATTGGACAGGCCTGCAAGGCGTCCGCAAGGACTCATGCCGCGTCCCTCCGCCATAACATCCACACCAACCACGGAGGATGTCATGAGCACCATCGAAGCAACGAACCGCACCGCGTCCGCACAGCAGCAAACGAACATGAGGCCGGGCAACGCCTCAATTCCCGGCATGCCGGCGCGACGAGCTGGTTCCGTCGCGCTACGCGCTGAAGGTCGGCGAGATCGACGTGCTGGTGATCAGCGACGGCGTGCTGCCGATCCCGGCGAAAACGCTGGCGCACAATGTCGAGCCGGCCGTCCGCGGCGCCTGGCTGGAGGACGAGTTCCTGTCGCCGGACACGATCGACTGGCCGCTGAACGTGGTCGTGGTGCGCAGCGGCGGCCGCACCATCCTCGTCGATGCCGGGCTGGGCGCGGACCCGGACCTGCACCTCCCGCAGGCCGGGCGGTTGATCGCGCGCCTGGACGCCGCCGGCATCGATCTCGCATCCGTCACCGACGTGGTGCTGACCCACATGCACATGGACCATATCGGCGGGCTGCTGATCGACGGCGTGAAGGAGCGGCTGCGTCCGGACCTGCGCATCCACGTCGAGGCCGCCGAGCTAAAATTCTGGGAATTGCCCGATTTCTCTCGCGCCGTGATGCCGCAGGGATTCCCCGACGCGCTTCGAAAGGCGGCCAAAAAGTTCGTAAACGATTATCGCGCGCAGTTGCGGCCGTTCGGGGAGGACGTCGAGGTGGCGCCGGGCGTGCGTGCTGAGCGCACCGGCGGCCACACGCCCGGGCACAGCGTGGTGCGCCTCAAGTCCGGCGGCGACCGGCTGACCTTCGCCGGCGACCTCGTGTTCCAGGTCGGATTCGACCACCCGGACTGGCAGAACGGCTTCGAACACGACCCCGAGGAGTCGGAGCGTGTGCGCATCGCTCTGATGCGCGAGCTGGCGGCGACCCGCGAGCCGCTGGTGGCCACGCACCTGTCGTTCCCGTCCATCTGCCATGTGGCGGTCGAAGGCGATCACTTCCGTTGCGTGCCGGCGGTCTGGGATTACTGATTGCCGCTTGAACAACAACTGGCACTGCCTGCACGGCAGCGCCAGTAATTTTGCGCGCTCGATCTTCGGCACGTAGCCCGGATGGAGCGCAGCGCAATCCGGGGCGGCCGATCAGCCCTCTCCGCTGTCATGCCCGCGCTTGCAGCCAAGCTTGCGCAGGCTGCGTAAACTTGCCTGCGCGGGCATCCACGCCTTTGCGACAGATTAGACGTGGATGGCCGGGACAAGCC
>JACAEG010000364.1 GCA_013388965.1 Pseudorhodoplanes sp.
CGACGGACGTGGCAAAGGTCTCCGTCATCGGCATCGGCATGCGCAGCCATGCCGGCGTCGCAGCCCAGGCCTTCAATGCGCTCGCCTCGCGCAACATCAACATCCGCGCGATCACGACGTCCGAGATCAAGTTCTCGGTGCTGATCGACGCGGCCTATACCGAGCTTGCGGTCCGCACGCTGCATTCGCTTTACGGCCTCGACAAGGCCTGATTGCCGGGCCACGTTCGTCCGGAGAAATGAGGACGATCATGGCCAGACCCGTCGTCGCCATCATCGCACCGGGCCACATGGGCGCGGGCATCGCTGCGCGGCTTGCTGAAAACGGCGTCACGGTTCTCACCTCGCTGGACGGGCGAAGCGAGGCCAGCAGGACGCGCGCCGCCAAGGCGGCGATGACCGGCGCGAGCGATCGGGATCTCGCCGCCGTCGATATCATTCTCTCCATCGTTCCGCCGGGCGAGGCGCTGGCGCTCGCCGAAAGGCTGGCGCCGGCCTTGCGCGCTGCGAATGCCAGACCGGTCTATGTCGATTGCAACGCCGTGAGCCCGCAGACCGCGCGCCGCATCGCAGCCGTGATCGAGGAGACCGGCACGCCGTTCGTCGATGGCGGCATCATCGGCGGGCCGCCGCGCGCAGGGTATGGCGGCCCCGTCATCTACATTTCGGGCACGGAATGCGCGCGCGTCGAAACGCTGAACGAGTTCGGCCTGGTGATCCGTCGGCTCGACGGCGGCATCGGCGCGGCCTCTGCAATCAAGATGTCCTATGGCGGCATCACCAAGGGGCTGACCGCGGTCGGCACCGCGATGGCGCTGGCGGCAAGCCGTGCCGGCGTCGCCGACGCCCTGCATGCGGAGCTGGCCGCGAGCCAGCCCGCCCTGCTCGCCTATCTGACGCGCAGCGTGCCGGACATGTTCGGCAAGGCCTATCGCTGGGTCGCCGAGATGGAGGAGATTGCGGCTTTCACCGGCCGCGAAGCCGAGGGTGACATGTACGAAGGCATCGCCGACCTGTTCGGGCGGCTTGCCGCCGACAACAGCGGCGGCCAGGCCGATATCGCGCACCTGCGGGAATTCTTTGCGCGGCCTCCGACCAAGGCCGGCTGATGCGTATCGCGCAAGGCACCGGCCCGACCTCCTACGCGCAGCGCCATGAGGACCTGCACCTGCTGCGCTGCTTCGAGGGTCAGCCGACCGGCATCTATATCGATATCGGCGCCGGTCATCCGGTCTTCGACAACGTGTCCTTCGCGTTCTATCTCCGCGGCTGGTCCGGCGTCACCGTGGAACCGAATCCCTGGCTCTCGCAGCTCGCAAACGCGGTGCGGCCGCGCGACACGATCGTCGAGGCGCTGGTGTCCCGCGAGGCGGGCGAGGCCGACTTCTATCTCGTCGACGAGTATCACGGTCTTTCGACCATGAACGCCGCGCATGCGGAACGGGCGAACGCCCAGTTCGCCAAGGCTTCGCGGACGATGCGCCGTCCGGTCGCGACGCTGCGCGATCTGTGCGAACGCCTTCCCGGCCCAGCCTTCGACTTTCTCAAGATCGACGTCGAGGGCGCCGAGGCGGACGTGATTGCGGGCGGCGACTTTCGCCGCTTCCGTCCGCGCGTGATCGTGGTCGAGGCGCTTGCGCCCTACACGCTCGATCCGGCCTGGGATGCCTACGAGCCGGTGCTGTTCGCGCATGGCTATCGCTACGTGCTGTTCGACAGTCTCAACCGCTACTATGTCGCGGAGGAGGAAGTGCGCATCCTGGACCTGTTCGACAGCCCGCCGCCCTCGTTCGAACAGGCGATCCAGTTCCGCAATTTCGGCCCCGCGCTGCAGGATGCGGATCATCCCGACCACCGGCTCGCTGGGCTGCTGGCGAGCGCCGATCCGGTCCGCCTGCCGCTCCTGCCCCGCGAGGCGCTGGCCTCGCTGCTGGCCGCCGACCTCGACGATTCCGACCGCCGGGCTGAACAAGCCTACCTCGATCGGGCGGTCGAACGCCTGTTCGCCGATTCGCCGCCGGTACCGCTTGCCGCGACATTGCTGCGGAGCGGCATGAGCTTGCGCGGCCTTTATCTCAAGATTGCCGAATCGGATGCAATCCGCGTCGCCTGCGGCCGGATTTCCGCCAGCTCAGCCTGGTAAGCACCGCAATTAAGCCCAAAGGCGATTGTCTTGCTCCGGGCGGGCGGCATTCGCTATAGCCCAGAGGGGCAGCCGCCGCGGATGATCGGGCATCCGGGGCGCCCTCCCCGGCAAAACCCGGCGGGCCGCTGTAATTCGCGGCTTCGCCCCTACGTTTAAGGACTTCAGGCCATGCGTGGCGCGCTTGGTGGTCCGCGCGTGCTGTTGCGCCGGCTCCGCGAAGTCATGGCGGAACCGGTCAGCGCGCAGGAGCGCCTTGACAAGATAGTCATGCTGATCGCCGCCAACATGGTGGCGGAGGTGTGCTCCGTCTACGTGCTGCGCGTGGACGGCACGCTCGAGCTATATGCGACCGAAGGCCTGAACCGCGAAGCCGTCCACATCACCGTGATGCGGATGGACGAAGGCCTGGTCGGCCTCGTGGCGAGCCAGGCCAACGCCATCAACCTGCCCGACGCGCAGTCGCATCCGGCCTATTCCTACCGGCCGGAAACCGGCGAGGAAATCTACCACTCCTTCCTTGGCGTCCCGATCCTGCGCGCGGGCAACACGCTCGGCGTGCTGGTCGTGCAGAACCGCGCGCACCGCACCTATTCCGAGGAGGAGGTCGAGGCGCTGCAGACGACCTCGATGGTGCTTGCCGAGATGATCGCGTCCGGCGAGCTGACCGCGCTCGCCCAGCCGGGCGCCGAGCCCGCCGTCCATCCTCGCCGTCACGATACCGGTGTCGTCCTCTCCGAAGGCATCGCGCTCGGCCACGTCGTGCTGCATGAGCCGCGCATCGTGGTCGAGAATTTCATTGCCGACGACGTGCAGAAGGAAATGAAGCGGCTCGACGACGCGATCGCAAGCCTGCGCGCCGACGTTGACAGCCTGCTGGAACGCGGCGAGATGGCTGACGGCGGCGAGCATCGCGAGGTGCTGGAAGCCTATCGCATGTTCGCGCACGATCGCGGCTGGCTCACCCGCATGCGGGAAGCGGTGATGAGCGGCCTCACCGCGGAAGCAGGCGTCGAGCGCGTGCAGTCGGATACGCGCGCGCGCATGCTGCGCCAGACCGATCCCTATATCCGCGAGCGCCTGCACGATCTCGACGATCTCGCGAACCGCCTGATGCGCCAGCTCATGGGGATCGAGCACGCGCCCCACAAGGACCAGTTGCCGGAAAACGCCATCGTGGTGGCGCGCGCAATGGGTCCGGCCGCCCTGCTCGACTATGACCGCAAGCGCCTGCGCGGCCTCGTGCTCGAGGAAGGCGGCCCGACCTCCCATGTCGCGATTGTGGCGCGCGCGCTCGGCATCGCGGCGGTCGGCCAGATCGAGAATGCAACGGGCATTGCCGAGACCGGCGATCCCATCATCGTCGACGGCATCGGCGGCGAGGTCTATATCCGGCCGGCGCCCGACATCGAGAATGCCTATGCCGAGCGGGCGCGGCTGCGCGCACGCAAGCAGGCGCAATACCGCGCCCTGCGCGACAGGCCCTGTGTCACGAAGGACGGCGAGCAGATTTCGCTCCTGATCAATGCCGGACTGCTGGTCGATCTTCCGCAGATCGAGGAAAGCGGCGCGGCCGGCATCGGCCTGTTCCGGACCGAATTGCAGTTCATGGTCGCGACCACCATGCCGCGCATCGGCGAGCAGCTGGCGCTCTATCGATCCGTGCTCGATGCCGCCGGCAAGCGGCCGGTCACCTTTCGCACGCTCGATATCGGCGGCGACAAGGTGCTGCCCTATATGCGCAATGTCGAGGAGGAGAATCCCGCGCTCGGCTGGCGGGCGATCCGCCTCGGGCTCGATCGCCCCGGACTGATGCGCGGGCAGGTTCGCGCGCTGCTGCGCGCGGCATCCGGCCGCGCGCTCAAGCTGATGTTCCCGATGGTCGCGGCGGTCGAGGAATTCGACCAGGCCAAGGCGCTGGTGGAAAACGAGCTCACCCATCTGCGGCGTCACGGGCACACGCTGCCCGAGCGGATCGAGATAGGCGCCATGGTCGAGGTACCCTCGCTGCTGTTCCAGCTCGAGGAATTGTTGCCGCGAGTCGATTTTCTCTCGGTCGGCTCAAACGACCTGATCCAGTTTTTCTACGCGATCGACCGGGGCAATACGCGGGTTTCCGACCGTTTCGATCCGATTTCCGCTCCCGCCTTGCGGGCGTTCCGGCAGATCGCGGACAGCGCCAGGAAGCACAAGAAGCCGGTCACGCTGTGCGGCGAACTCGCCTCCAAGCCGATCGGCGCGCTTGTGCTGGTCGCGATGGGCTACCGCTCGCTGTCGCTCACGCCTTCGGCGATCGGCCCGGTCAAGGCGCTGCTGCTCGATCTTGACACCAGAAAGGCGGCGGCCATGTTGGCGCCCCTGATCGACAGCCCGTCCGGCTCCGTCCACGTCCGCAAGAAGGTCGAGGAATTCGCCGCGGCCGAAGGTCTGGTCCTCTGAATTCGCCATGCTGCCAGAAGTCAAACTCGACGCGCTGCTGACGCGCCATCACATCATCGAGACGCAGCTCGCGGGGCAATTGACCTCCGACGCGTTCGTGAACCTGTCGCGCGAGCTGGCGGAGCTTGGCCCGATCGTCGAGACGATCCGGGCCTATCGCGCGGTCGCAGCTGAGCTCGCCGATCTCGATGCGATGATCGAGGATGCCGCGACCGATGCGGAGATGCGCAAAATCGCGGAGGACGAGAAGCGTGCGCTTGCGGAGAAGCGCGCCGAGCTCGAAAGACAGATCCGGCTTCATCTGATCCCGAAGGATGCGATGGACGAACGCAACGTCATTCTCGAAATCCGCGCCGGGACCGGAGGCGACGAGGCGTCCCTGTTCGCCGGCGATCTGTTCCGGATGTACGAGCGCTATGCCGCCAAGCATGGCTGGAAGGTCGAGATCGTCTCGATGAGCGAAGGCACCATCGGCGGTTTCAAGGAAATCATCGCCGAGATCAAGGGACGGGGCGCCTTCGCCAAGCTGAAATTCGAATCGGGCGTGCATCGCGTGCAGCGCGTGCCGGCGACGGAGGCATCCGGCCGCATTCATACGTCGGCGGCGACCGTCGCCGTTCTGCCGGAGGTGGAGGATGTCGACGTCTCGATCAACGAATCCGACCTCCGGATCGACACCATGCGTTCGAGCGGCGCCGGCGGGCAGCACGTCAACAAGACGGACTCGGCCGTGCGCCTGACCCACATTCCCACCGGAATCTTCGTAACCTGCCAGAACGAGCGTTCGCAGCACAAGAACCGGTCGATGGCGATGAAGATCTTGCGGGCACGCCTGCACGAGTTGGAGATGGAGAAGCAGCGCGAGCGTATGGACGAGCTGCACAAGACGAAGCGCGACATCGCCTTCGGCAGCCAGATACGCTCCTACG
>JACAEG010000050.1 GCA_013388965.1 Pseudorhodoplanes sp.
AAGACGAGCTTGAGCGAGTCGACCTGCGGGAACTGGGTCTTGGCCAGCAGCGGGAAGCCCGCCGAATAGCCGATGAAAGAGCCGAAGGTGCCGGTATAGAGCCAGCACATGATCCAGTTATGCTTGCGCTGGAAGATGACCGCCTGATCGGCGAAAGAAGCCCTCATTGCGGCGATATCGTTCATGCCGAACCAGGCCGCCGTGGCCGATAACGCGATGAACGGCACCCAGACGAAGCCGGCATTCTGCAGCCACAGCTTTGTGGTCCCGGTCGCTTCAGTGGCGGTCTGCGGATCGCCGCCGAGCCAGCCGAAAACGCCCGTGGTGATGACGAGCGGGATGACGAACTGGACCACGCTCACGCCGAGATTGCCGAGGCCGGCATTGAGCGCCAGCGCGTTGCCCTTTTCCGCCTTCGGGAAGAAGAAGCTGATATTGGCCATCGACGAGGCGAAATTGCCGCCGCCGAAGCCGCAGAGCAGTGCGAGCGCAAGGAAGATGATGTAGGGCGTGTCGGGATTTTGCACCGCAAGGCCGATTCCGACCGCCGGGATCATCAGCGACCAGGTCGAAATCGAGGTCCATAGCCGACCGCCGAAGATCGGCGGCATGAAGGAATAGAAGATGCGCAGAGTCGCCCCCGAGAGGCCCGGCATCGCCGCGAGCCAGAACAGCTGATCGGTCGTGAACTTGAATCCGACCGCCGGCAACTTGGCGACGACGACCGACCACACCATCCACACCGCAAAGGCGAGCAGCAGCGCAGGGATCGATATCCAGAGATTGCGCCGCGCGATGGCGCGCCCGGTCTTCTCCCAGAAGGCCTTGTCCTCCGGACGCCAATCCTCGATGACGGCCGGTCCGAGCTTGCCGACATGCTTTTCCTCGTGGATCGATTCCATTTCCGGAAGCTGCGGAAGCTTCCGAAGCTCGGGCTCGCGCGCCTCCCTCTCCATGCGCTGGATCGCGAGATGCATCCACAAGAGAGCGGTACTCGAGAGCAGGAACAGCAGCATGAAGCAGCTGGTCCAGATCCCGGTCAGATCGTTGAGAACGCCGAAGGCAATCGGCAGAATGAAGCCGCCCAGCCCGCCGATCATGCCGACCAGACCGCCGACCGCGCCGACATTATTCGGGTAATAGACCGGGATGTGCTTGTAGACCGCCGCCTTGCCGAGGCTCATGAAGAAGCCGAGCACGAAGACCAGCACGGTAAAGGTCGCAACACCGGTTTCGAGATGGAAGCTGATCGGGCCCTGGATGCCCTTGATCGTGTACTGGGTCGGCGGATACGACAGGATGAATGTCACCAGCACCGATACGATGAAGGTCCAGTACATGATGCGGCGCGCGCCGTACTTGTCGGAGAGATGACCGCCATAGGCGCGGAAAATGCTGGCCGGCACCGAATAGGCGGCGCCGATCATGCCCGCCGTCGTGATATCGAGGCCGTAGACTCCGATCAGATAGCGCGGCAGCCAGAGCGCGAGCGCGACGAAGGCACCGAATACGAAGAAGTAATAGAGCGAGAAGCGCCAGACCTGAACGTTCTTCAGCGGCTCGAGCTCGAGCCAGGTGCTTTTCGGCTTCTGGTTCCTGGCCCTGCGCTCGACCAGAACCGGGTCGTCCCTGGTGGTGAACCAGAACACGATCGCCATGATCGCGATTGCGGCGGCCCAGATTTCGGCCACGGCATGCCAGCCATAGGCGATCAGGACGAAAGGCGCGAGAAACTTGGTGACGGCGGCGCCGACATTGCCGGCCCCGAAGATGCCGAGTGCGGTGCCCTGTTTCGACGTCGGGTACCATCGCGAGACATAGGCGATGCCTACCGCGAAGGATCCGCCGGCAATGCCGACTCCGAGCGCGGCGACAAGCATCTGCGGGTAGGTGGTCGCATAGGTGAGCAGGAAGGTCGCAGCCGCGGCGGCGAGCATGGTCAGCGTGTGGACCAGACGCCCGCCATACTGATCGGTCCAGATTCCGAGAAAGATGCGAATCAGGGAGCCGGTCAGGATCGGCGTTCCGACAAGCAGACCGAACTGGGTCTCGTTAAGCCCGAGATCCTTTTTGATCTGGATGCCGATGATCGAGAAAATCGTCCAGACGGCAAAGCAGACAGTGAAAGCGATGGTCGACATCCAGAGCGCTGTGCTCTGGCCAGCCGGAGCTGACTGTAACCTTGCGTTCATCGGATCCCCCGTGCGCCGAATACATCGATCTTCGGACGCACATGAGCAGCCGGATCGCAAAACCACTTTGCGCTAGCTCAAAACTGCGGAAGATTACCTATGTATATCAATGACTTGATGGATGTCTGCGAATGACTTGATAAACATCAAACGCTCATGAAGCCGTGGCACTATTTTTTTGCCATGCGTGCCGACGATCTTGCGCTGATCCGAAAGCTGCCTCTCTTCGTCGAGATGGCAGACACGCAGTTTGAGCATCTCACCGCTGCCGCGCTTCTCCAGCGATTTCCGCCTCATGTTCTGTTGATCAAGGAAGGCGAGATGCCCGATTTCCTTCACATCGTGGTGGATGGGAGCGTCGAGCTGTTCGCCACGCACGAAGAGCGGGAAACCACGATCGACATCATTCACCCGCTGGCGACTTTCATTCTCGCGGCGGTCATTCGCGATGAGGTCTATCTCAAATCCGCGCGGACGCTGACAGATGCGCGCATTCTGATGCTGCCGGCTGAAAGGGTTCGCGAAGTCTTTGGCTGCGATGCCGCGTTCGCGCGCGCGGTCGTCAATGAACTGGCAATTCGGTACCGTGGAATGGTGCGCGCGCTCAAGAACGAGAAACTGCGGAACACGGCGGTCCGGCTGGCAAACTGGATCCTGATGTCCGATCAGCGGCAGGGCGGGGCCGGCAAGGTCACGCTCATGTGCGACAAGCGGACGCTCGCCTCGCAGCTCGGCATGACACCCGAGAATCTGTCGCGCAATTTCTCATTGCTTGGCAAGCACGGCATCCGAAACCACGGCCGCGAGATCATCATCGAGGACCGAACGGCCCTGATGGCGTTCGCCCAGCCGTCCTTGCTGATCGACGGCTGAATGGCCGACATCCTGTTCTGGCAGCGGAAGGCTCCCGGCGACGTCGTCAGCTGACGTGCGGATTGCCGCCCATTGCCGCCTTGGCGTTTTCGAAACGCAGCGCGTTCGGACAGAATTCGGGAACTCGCTCGATCCGATCGGGGGCGCAGTCGAGCCACATGCTGCAGATATCGGTATTCGGACACGCCTGGCAGGCCCGCATCGCAGCGGTGAACCACGCCCCGCGCCGGTATCGCGCCAACGCGGCCCGGTCAATGCCGACCCGGCGCAGCATGGCACCCATATTGCCGATTTTGCGATCGATGCGCTCGAGCACGGACATGCAGACAGGCTCCCGCCGGCACACCAAGCTAGGCCCGCCGAGGCATGCCGCTCTTGATCTGGCTCAATTCGGGGCCTGCCGCGGCCCGGGCGGAATGCTCACGGTCCCCGTGTCCCGAGGTCAGAACGAGATATTTGCCGCTTTCACGATCGGCTCCCATTTCGCGATCTCGTCCGCGACGAATTTCTTCAGATCGGCTGGGGTACCGCCCGCACTCTGGACACCAAGCTTGGCGAACAGGTCCTTGGCCTTGTCGGTCTTGAGAAAGCCGTTGACGGCCTCGTTCAGCTTCTTGACGACGTCGGTGGGCGTTCCGGCGGGCGCAAGCAGGGCGTACCAGACCGATGCCTCGAATCCCGGCAGACCGGATTCAGACGCGGTCGGAACGTCCGGAAGGGCCGGCCAGCGGCTGGCGCCGGCAATCGCGAGCGCCCGCAATTTTCCCTCCTTCACATTGGCGACATAGGGCGCCATCGAATCCATCGCCACATCGATATGCCCGCCAAGGAGATCGTTGATGATGGCCGCGCTGCCGCGATACTGCACGCCGCCCATCTTGACGCCTGCGCGCTGCTGGAACAGCTCGCCCGTGATGTGGCCGAGCGTCCCGTTGCCGGGATAACCCGCATTCAGCTTCTCGGGATTGGCCTTCAGGTAATCGGTCAGTTCCTTGAGCGATTTTGCCTGCACATTCGGATTGGCGACGATGATCACCGGCGATTTCCCGATCAGCGCGACCGGCTCGAAATCGCGCTGCGGGTCGAAAGAAAGATTCTTGTACATCAGCTTGTTGGTCGCCGCCGGCCCGGTGGTCGCAAACAGGATCGTGTAACCGTCGGGTTCGGCCTTCGCGACCGCGGCCGCTCCGAGATTGCCGCCGGCGCCGCCCTGATTGTCCACGACCACCGGCTTTCCGATCGCGCTTGCAACATACTCGGCGACCGCGCGCGCGAGGATGTCCGACGTCGCTCCGCTGGTGAACGGAACCACGAATTTCACCTCCCGCGTCGGCCATTCCCGTTGGGCCTGCGCCTGCGGCGGCGCCAACACGCTTGCCGCGATCAATGCGAAAGAGATGGTGCGGAGCAACGTCATGACTTCCTCCCTTGTCGGCCGCATCGTGTCGCGCGGCTCTCTAGTGTTTCGGTACGTATCGCTTCCAGTTCTCGCCAAGCGCGGGCAGCGATGCAAAGGTCCGGCGGGCGTCCGCGGCCCGGCCGATCAGGTCTTTCGCGGTCAGGGCCTTGCCCGCAAGATAGCGATCAAGCGCCTTGACCGCATCCGACAAGACGTTGAAGCCGCGCAGCATCACGGCCGACGCCATTTCCACCGCATGCGCGCCGGCCAGCATCATGCGCGCCACATCGAGCCCGCTTTGCGCGCCGTTGATTCCGATCAGAGGCTTGTCGGGGCCCAGGCGCGCGCGCGACAAGGCGAGCCAGTGGCAGGTCAGCGGCAAATTCCAGAAGCCGCCGATGCCGAGACTCGTGCCCAGCGCCGGCTGCATCGTCTCCACATCGGGAATCAGCCCCAGCAGCCGCCCGGCCATCACCACGGCCGAACCGCCGCCCTCGAAGGAAGCCGCGACAAGATCGGGCACGCGCTCGCTTTGCCCGGTCAGCTTCACCCAGACAGGAAGCGACACCGCGCCGGCGACGGCGGCGACCATCGCGTGCGCGCGCGACGGATCGAACTCGGTCGTGACCGCGCCCTTCCTGGCCTCGGTCGCGTAAGGCGTGCCGATATTGAGCTCGAGCGCGCGCAGCCCGGCCTGGTCCACGAGGCGCGCCATCTCCACGGCACGATCGAGATCCGCGACGATGATGCTCGGAACGGCATAGGCGTCGTGCGCTTTCGCCTCCCGGTCGAGCGCGACAGCCTGTTCGAGCCATTGCTCGAACGGGATACGCATCATTCCCGATCGCGTCGCGATGGTCGCAGCGAACGGCGCATCCGGGCCCCATTCCGCCATACGCCATTGCGCGTCGAACACCGCATATTCGGCGCGCTCCAGTTGCTCGCGCGCCGCTTCGGATTCGTTTGTGGATTTCAGCACCACGGCCCCGACGCCGGTGCGCAGCGCCCGGCGGACATTGTCGGGATCGGCTAGATGTTCCGCCGGTCCGGCAATTACCGGATTCTTCAGGCGCAGCGATCCGATGGTCGTCTCGAGCCGTGCGGTCATGGTCCGTATCCGATTTCCGCGGGCACAGCCGCTACGATCGCGCGCTGCCCACGGCGCGCAACGCCCTGCTCTGCTCCGCATGCACAGGCTGACCGGCGCGATATCCGAGATTTCGGGAAATCTCCTCGGCCGCTTCCAGCAATTCGCGGACCTGCTGTGTAGTCGGATTCTCGGGAATGAACTGAATCGAATCCACGATGGCGATCGCACCGGCATAATGTCCGAGCGCGTCATAGATTGGCGCGGCCAGCGCATTCATGCCGATCATCGCCTCGTTGGGCGCCGCCGCCCAGCCGCGCTTGCGCGTGAGTTCGATTTCCGCCCGCAAGCGGCCGGGATCACCGATGGTATAGGCCGTCCGCAACGGCAATTCGCGCGTGAGAGCCGCTTCCAGAATTGCCGGATCGTCGAAGGCGAGCGCCGCCTTGCCTTGTGCGCTGGAATGGAACGGCAGCACCGATCCGGGCTTCACGGCGATTTCGAGGCTCGACTTGCTCGGGACGAGCGCGACGATGCGGACGCCGTCCGGCTCCGTCTGACTCAGCACGACCGCATGACCGAGCTTGTCACGTCGTTCGCGCGCCACGTCACGCGCGGCGCGCACAAATTCGAAACCCTCGCTCACCGCCTGGCCAAGCGCCACCAGCCGGGCGCTCACGCGGTATCTTTCAGTTTGCGGGTCGCGCACCAGATAGCCGGCTCCCATCAGCGTCTGCAGGTGACGGTGCATGCGGCTCTTGGTGGTGTCGAACGCGCGGGCAAGCTCGGTGACGCCGACGGATGCCTGATGCTGGGCGATGTATTCCAGCGTATCGAGCGCGAACACGACCGCCTGAACGCCACTTCCGCGCTGAGTTCCGGATATCCGTGGCATCTGCCGGGCGAGCCTCCGTCCACTACAATAATGTCGCGCGAGCTATGCGGCGTTCATCCCTTTGCAGGAACCGGATAGTCGTCGGCGTTGAGAACCCAACCCGGCTGAGCCGAGAAATCGTGCCGGGGCGGGGAGAAAATATCGACGAGCTGGTTCAAACCCGGATCCATGCCGCGCGAGGTGTGAATCGCGGGCGGAGGGATGATCGTGATCGAAGGCGATTCGCAATAGGCATGCTCGTCATCGCGCCACGCGCTCAGATCGGTCGTCCACGGCCAGCGCAGATGATGCGTAAAGGCTCCCTCGAGCGCAAGCGAACCCTGTTCGAAATCGTCGTGATGATGCGGCGACAGCTTTGTCGTATCGCGCGGCCCGTATTGCGGCTCGAGGAAATTCACCATCAGCGTCGTGCAGCGGAAGATGCGGCCGAAGCGCCCCGGCTTGGGCGGCACGTCGAGGCTGTAGACGCGAATGCGGTATCCGCCCTCCGGCATCGGCCAGGGTTCGAAGGGCGGGATGTTCGGACGGTGCTCGGCATAGGATGCGGCGTTCTCACACTTGTCCGCGAGGTCCTTCGACTGCGTGCTGAAGATGCGCACCACCCGCCCACCGGACGTGACCACGACGCGGCTGTCGCCGGGCGGCACCATCGCGATCGAATAGCCAGGCACCGTCGCCTTTTCACCGCCCGCCTCGATCATGACCGAAGTATCGCGATCCGCGATCAGCACGACATATTCGTCCACCTGATCGTGCCGCTCCAGGATCGCTCCGGGCTTCGCTTCGCTATAGGCGACGATGAAATTCTGCCCGCGCGTAAGCCAGGTCCGTGCCGACGCCGACTTTTCCTGCGGCTCGCTCTGGTAAAAGAGACCGAATTGGGCGGGAGCGAACTTGGCTCCCTGCGCAAGGCCCGGCGCCGGCGACGCGGCATTCTGTGCAAGTTTCGAGCGCGGATCGGAAATGTCGTACATGGCCTTTCTCCCTTGCACTTCGGACGGGCTCCCGCGCCACGGGGCCGACTTGTATCGGTCACCGATACACGACTTCTCAGAACGATACGACATCGGTCGTGCGGCGATCTTCGGTGCGGATTTAAGCGGCTCTTGACGAGCTAAGCAAGTGTATATCAAACTACGTAACGATGTTTCGACTAACGAAACACAAAGAGGAAACGCCATGCTGACAACACGACGACGTGTCCTTGCCGTTGCCGGTGCCGCCGCAGCGACGATCGCCATGCCCTGGGTCGCTCGCGCCCAGCAGAAAGTCATTCGCATGCGGCTCGCACATGCCGCGAACGAAGTTCATCCCGGTCACATCGCCACCGTCCGCTTCAAGGAAGCGCTTGAGAAGCTCCTGCCCGGCCGCGTCAACGTGCAGATTTTCCCCAACCGCCAGCTCGGCGACGACAAGCAGTCGCTCGAATCCGCCATCGCGGGCACCATCGAACTCGCGGGCGCAAGCGGCGTTCTCTATCCGCTTGTCACCGGGCGGCCTGCACTGGCTGCCTATCAGCTTCCGTTCCTGATCCGCGACTACGAGCACTTCACGAAGCTCGCCACGAGCGAGATCGGGCAGAAGATGCTCGACGATCTTGCGCCCGCCGGGCTGGTCGGCCTGCAGACGACGGATATCGGACAGCGCAACTTCCTCTCCGTCTCGAAGCCGGTGAAGACGATCGCCGATTTCGCCGGTCTGAAGACCCGCATTGTCCCGGTGCCGCTGCACAAGCAGATCTGGGAAGCGCTCGGAACCGCGCCCATCGGTCTGCCCTATGGCGAAGTTTATAGCGCGTTGCAGACCAAGGTCATTGACGCCGTCGAGATCAACGTCTCGTCGGTCGTGGGCGAAAACCTTTGGGAGGTCGGAAAGCATTTCACGCTGACCGGCCATTATCCGTGGCATAACGTCATCGTCGCCAACAAGGCGTTCTTCGACGGATTGCCGCCGGACGTGCAGGCCGCGATGCGGCAGGCCGGCAAGGATTCCATCGTTCCGACAATGGACTATACCAAGACACAGGATTTCGCGGCCCGCGACGACCTCAAGAAGAAGGGCGTGCAGTTCACGCCGCTCGAGGATCTGCCGGCAATGAAGGCGAAGGTGGAGCCGATCATCGGCGAGTGGAGCAAGAAATCTCCACTCATCGCCGAGTTCGTCGCCGCGGCTCAAGCGAGCGCCTGAACCGAAGCGGGGCGCCCGGCCTGCCGGGCGACCCTTTTTCTCGCCGCTGCATGGCGGCCGGATAAGCGTGCATGCAAGTCGTCACTCCCGAACCTCACAGAGAGCCGACATTCCTCGCCTGGTATGGTTCGGCGATGCGCTTCTTTGCAGGCACCTCCATGCTGGCGATCGTCGTCATCATGATCGTACAGGTCTTTGCGCGCTATGTGCTCAACTCCTCGCTGATCTGGGCGGAGGAGATGTGCCGATACATCCTGATCTGGCAGAGCTTTCTTCTGATCGGCATCGCCTACCATCGGGGGGAGCTTGTGGTTCTCGACGTGCTCTCCGGACGGGTCTCGCCCACCGCGAAATTCCTGATCCGGCTCACTGTCGCAATTCCTGTCTGCTACTTTCTCTATCTCCTTATCGTCCACGGCATCGTTCACGCGGGGCGATTCAAGGCCCAGACCATACCGGCCATCGATTTCATCTGGACGTCGCTGACCGGCAGGCCGGCGCATGTTCCGATCTTCTGGGTCTACGTTTCGGTGCCGGTGGGCTGCGCGATTCTGCTCATTCATTACGCCGGCAGCATCGCATATGACGGCTTCCTGCTGCTGACGGGGAAGAATGCCGACCCCGTGGCCAATCCATAGCCCGGGCGCACCCATGTTCAACTTTCTCGGACTATTTGCAGGCTTCCTGCTGCTCGGCGTGCCGATCTCCCTCGCCCTCGGCGTCGCGGGACTGGCCTATCTCTACATCACCGACAACTGGATGCTGGTCGCCGCGCTGCCGCAACGGATGATCTCGGGCATCGATCAGTTCATCCTCCTCACCATCCCGCTATTCCTGCTGGCAGGGAGCCTGATGAATTTCGGCGGGCTGAGCACCCGCATGGTCAACTTCGCCAACGCGCTGGTCGGCCATTTCAAGGGCGGCCTGTCGCTCGTGACCGTACTTGCCAGCATTCTCTTTGCCGGCATTTCCGGAAGCGCCATCGCACAATCGTCGGCCATCGGCAGCCTGATGATTCCCGCGATGGCACGCCAGGGAATTCCCGCCGCCTACGGGGCGGCGCTGGTCGCGATGAGCGCGGTGATCGATCCGCTGATCCCGCCCAGCATCACGATGATTGTGTTCGGCATTCTGTCCGGCACGTCGATCGCGCAGATGTTCATCGCCGGCATCATTCCCGGCATCCTTCTCGGCGTCGGCCTGCTCGTCTATGCCGGATGGCGCGCGCACAGGAGCAATTTCCCGTCCATGCCGCGCGTGGCCTGGCCAGACCGGATGAAGGCCCTCGTGTCCGCCCTGCCGGCGTTGATGCTGCCCGTCATCATCGTGGGCGGCGTCAAATCGGGCATCTTCACGATGACCGAATCCGCGGCCGTCGCCGTCGCCTATGCGCTCCTCGTGGGCGCGCTGCAGCGCGAGCTCACGCTGCCGCGTCTCTGGGAAGCGCTCTATACGACCGCCATCGCGACATCGGGGCTGCTTTTCATCCTTGCAATGGCAAGCATCGTTTCCTTCGCTCTCACGATCGAAGAGGTGCCGACCAAGTTCGCCAACAGCCTGTTGAGCATCAGCGACAACAGGTTCGTCATCCTGCTGATGCTGAACCTGATCCTGCTGATTCTCGGAAAGTTTCTCGAGCCGATCTCGGTCATGATCGTGACCATGCCGATCCTGATCAAGGTCGCGCATGTGATCGAGATGGACCTGGTGCAGTTCGGAGTCATGGTGACGCTGAATGTCGTGATCGGCATGGTGACCCCGCCGGTCGGCGTCTGTCTGTTCGTGGTTTGCGCTATTGCAGGAAAGTCGATCCTCGAAGTCAGCCGGGAGGTGCTGCCGATGTTCTTCATCTGCCTTGCGCTGCTCGCTCTTGTCGCCACAGTCCCCGCGATCACGCTGTGGCTGCCGCGCGTTTCGCTCTTTCAGTAGCAAGGACGATCTAGATGGCAGCAAAGCCGCATTTCACCGAATTCCGGCGCAGATTTCTGGGGCGCGAGCAGTTGGTCGGCACCTTCATCAAGACGCCGACGACGCACACGATCGAAATCATCGGCAGTCTCGGATTCGACTTCATCGTGATCGACGAGGAGCATGCCCCGTTCGACCGCGTGACGATCGATGCCGGTCTGCTGGCGGCGCGCGCGGTCGGAACGGCTGGCATCGTGCGGGTCGCCGAACCGACGCCGGCGAAGCTGCTGGCCGTTCTCGACGACGGCGCAACGGGCGTGCTGGTGCCGCATGTCTCGTCCCCGGCAAAGGCCCGCGATATCGTCGCGGCCTGCCGCTATCGCGGCGGCAGGCGCGGCTTCTCCAACTCCCCCCGCGCGGGCGGCTATGGCGCGCTGGGCATCTGGGACCACGTCAAGCA
>JACAEG010000348.1 GCA_013388965.1 Pseudorhodoplanes sp.
ATCACATTGCCGATCCAGAAGCCGGGCGCCTTCGACACCTTGTTGGCCACGAGGTCCGCGCCCTGCGGAATGCGCGTCATCCGCATGCGCGCCTCGTTCAGTTCGTGCTCGGCAAAGCGCTCGCGCATCAGCGCGACCGCGCGCGGGTCGTAGCCGATCGGCACGCCGAATGCCTTGGCGACCGCGTCGGCGGTGATGTCGTCGTGGGTCGGACCGATGCCCCCGGTGGTAAAGACATAGGTGTAACGCGCGCGCAGCGCATTCAGCGCGGCGACGATCTCATCCTCGATGTCGGGCACGATCCGCACCTCGGACAGGTCGATGCCGAGCGCGGTCAGATACTCGGCGATGTAGCCGATATTCTTGTCCTTGGTCCGTCCGGACAGGATTTCATCGCCGATGACCAGGATGGCGGCGGTCACGACCGCAGTTTCGGGCCGATTCACGGGACCTCACGCGCCTCCCTGCTGAAAGCCGGAATTCGCTATCGCGGCGACCCGACCTGCATTATAGTGCATGCGAACCGGCGACCAACAGCCGGGACCAGAGGAGGAGTAGCGCCCATGCCCGAGACCCTCAAGTCCGAGAGCCTCACGGCGGATATCGCCGGCGCGCCCGCACCCGTGCGGCCGATCGCCTATGCGCCGCCCGACATCCATCACGAGCGGTTGCCGGACGGCAGCGAGACGCTGCGCTCGCGGATCGCGCTCGAGCCCTTCGACCCGAGTCTTGCCGCCATGTTCCGCGCCGCCGTCGCGCGCGCAACCACGCGAACCTTCGTCGCCGAGCGCTCGGGCGACGGCTGGCGACGGCTCTCCTACGCGGACGCCCGGGAGAAGGTCGATGCGATCGCCGCCGCGCTGATCGAGCGCGGCCTGTCGGCCGAGCGGCCGGTGATGATATTGTCGGGCAATTCGATCGAGCATGCGCTGCTCACGCTCGCCGGCTACACCGCCGGCATTCCCGTCGCGCCGATCTCGGTCGCCTATTCGCTGCAGAGCCAGGATTTCGCCAAGCTCAAATATATCGCCGAGCTGCTCGAGCCCGGCATGATCTACGTTGCCGATACCGCGCCTTTCGCCAGGGCGCTGGCCGCGCTCGATCTCGAAGGGTGCGAGATCGTCGCGAGCCGCAACGGGGCCAATCTCGACAACGTGACGGCGTTCGACGACCTGACCAGGTCCAGGCCCGGCGCTGCGCTCGAACGCGCATGCGCAGGCATCACGGCCGACACGATCGCGAAATTCCTGTTCACCTCCGGCTCGACCGGATTTCCGAAAGGCGTCATCAACACGCACGGCATGGCGTGCGCCAACCAGCAGCAGCTCGCGCAGATCTGGCCGTTCGTGGCGGAAGAGCCGCCGGTGCTGGTCGACTGGCTGCCGTGGAACCACACCTTCGGCGCCAACCACAATTTTCATCTCGTGCTGCGCCATGCCGGCACCCTGCATATCGACGGCGGCCGCCCGCTGCCGGCGATGATCGGGGAGACCGTGAAGAACCTGTCGGAGATTTCGCCGACCATCTATTTCAACGTGCCGGCGGGCTATGCCGGCCTGCTGCCGCATCTCGAAAGCGATCCGGCCTTCGCGCGCTCCTTCTTCAGGAAGCTGCGCCTGATCTTCTATGCCGCGGCGGGCCTGCCGCAGGACATCTGGACGCGGCTCGAGGACGTCGCCGTGCGCACCACCGGCGAGCGCATTCCGCTCACCTCCTCCTGGGGCTCGACCGAGACCGCACCGCTCGCCACCGCCGCGCATTTCCACATCGACCGCGCCGGGGTGATCGGCGTGCCGGTGCCGGGCGTGACGCTGAAGCTCGTGCCGTCGGGCACAAAGCATGAAGTGCGCGTGAAGGGGCCGAATGTGGCGCCGGGCTACTGGAAGCGGCCCGATCTCACGCGCGAGGCCTATGACGAGGAGGGCTATTACAAGATCGGAGACGCGGTCCGCCTCGCCGACCCGGACGACCCGAACCGGGGCGTGGTGTTCGACGGGCGCATCACCGAGGACTTCAAGCTGACCACCGGCACCTGGGTTGCCGTCGGCGCCTTGCGCGTCGGCGCGCTGGCGGCCGCCTCGCCGGTCCTGCAGGACGCGGTGATCGCAGGCGAGAACCGGGAATTCCTCGGCATCCTCGCCTGGCTCAACCCGGCCGGATGCAAGCAGGTCATCGGGCCGGATGCGCCGCAAAATCCGGCGGAGCTTGCCGCACATCCGAAAATCCGCGCGCATGTGCGCGAGGGTCTTGCGCGCTGGAACGCGCAGCAGAAGGGCTCCTCGCAGCGCATCGAGCGCGCCATCCTGTTGCCGGACGCGCCTTCGATCGACGCCAACGAAATCACCGACAAGGGCTATATCAACCAGCGCCTCGCGCTGGAGCGCCGCCGCGCGGACGTGGAGCGGCTTTACGCGGATATGCCGGATGCCGGGGTGATCGTGGTCGCTGGGGGATCGCACTGACCCAGATGAGTCGGCCTTGACGTGCGCCTGGCCATTCTCACTCTTCCCGGCAAGAGCAGGAATTCGGACCTGCGCATCACCTCCAAGGGCCAGGTCGCGAGAGGTCGAGCTTGAACTGTCCGGGAAAGCCGTCCTGTTGCGCCCTGCAAGACAGCGAAAGAAGGCCAGTCGCGGCGAGCTGCTCGTCGCGCATTTGCGCGGCCACGGCGGCGACATCCAGATGACGACCGACGAAATCATGGCCCTGACCCGCGGCTATGAACGCCGTCCTCGTCGATAGCAACGTCCTCTTGGATGTCCTCACCCAGGATCCGGTGAGCTCTCCCCCTCCCCGACGTCTTCATCGGCGCGCATGCCGCGGTCGCCGGCTATCGCCTTCTGACGCGCCATGCGCGCCGGTACCGGACCTATTTTCCCCGGCTGGCGTCGATCGCCCCGTGAGGTCCCTGAATCCCTGGCACCTCCCCGCCCGCCCCTTAGCCATCTCGCCCAATCGCTAGGCACCTCGTCCGGCCGGTTCCGCCGCATTTTTCGCTTTCGCCGCGCCGCAAGTGGCGCAAAGCTTGCAAATGTCGCTCCAAGGGGTACGCCGGGGGCTGAATGGCGGTTGCGTTCGACGAAATGACGGGGATCGACGGGGCGGTCCGTCCCGCCTATCGCGAGCTGGCGGCCTGGCTCGGCGAGATTCGCCCCGATGTGCTCGATTACCGGCGGCGCGAGGCCGAGCTCCTGTTCCGCCGCATCGGCATCACCTTCGCGGTCTATGGCGAGGCCGATTCCCAGGAGCGCCTGATCCCCTTCGACGTCATCCCCCGCATTATCGCCGGCGAGGAATGGCGGCTGCTGCAGCGCGGGCTCGAACAGCGCGTCAAGGCGATCAACGCCTATATCCGGGACATCTACGGCAAGCGGGAATGTCTGCGCGCGGGTATCATCCCGGAAGACCTCGTCTTCCAGAACCCGGTCTTCCGTCCGGAGATGAACGGACAGAAGGTCCCGCACAATATCTATGTCCATATCGCCGGGATCGATGTGGTGCGCGTCGATGCCGAAACCTTCTATGTGCTGGAGGACAATGCGCGCACGCCCTCGGGCGTCTCCTACATGCTCGAGAACCGCGAGATCATGCTGCGGCTGTTTCCCGAGCTGTTCGCGCGCCACCGCGTCGCGCCGGTCGACAATTATCCCGACGAGCTGCTGGCGACGCTCTCCTCGGTCGCGCCCGATTCCTCGCCGACCGAGCCGACCGTGGTGCTGCTCACGCCCGGCGTCTACAACTCGGCGTATTACGAGCACTCCTTCCTCGCCGACAAGCTCGGCGTCGAGCTCGTGGAGGGGCGCGATCTCTTCGTCAAGGGCGAGGTCGTCTATATGCGCACGACGCAGGGGCCCAAGCGCGTCGACGTGATCTATCGCAGGCTCGACGACGACTTCCTCGATCCGCTGGCCTTCCGCCCGGATTCCGCGCTCGGCGTTCCGGGGCTGATGTCGGCCTATCAGGCCGGCAATGTCACGCTCGCCAATGCGGTCGGCACCGGCGTCGCCGACGACAAGGCCGTCTACAGCTACATGCCCGACATCATCAAGTTCTTCCTGGGCGAGGAGCCGCTGCTCAGGAACGTGCCGACCTGGCGATGCCGCGAGGAGCAGCACCTTGCCTACGTGCTCGACAACATCGAGAATCTCGTCGTGAAGGAAGTGCACGGTTCCGGCGGCTACGGGATGCTGATCGGACCGACCTCCGACAAGTCCACCATCGCCGCATTCAAGGCCAAGGTGAAATCGGCGCCCACCAACTTCATCGCCCAGCCGACGCTGGCGCTTTCCACCTGCCCGACCTGCGTGGATTCCGGGGTCGCGCCGCGTCACGTCGACCTTCGTCCCTTCGTGCTGACCGGCCGCGACAAGATTCGCATCGTGCCGGGCGGGCTCACGCGCGTCGCGCTCAAGCAGGGCTCGCTGGTCGTCAATTCCAGCCAGGGCGGCGGCACCAAGGACACCTGGATTCTCGACGGATGATCGGCTAGCCATGCTCTCCCGCACCGCCGACAATCTGTACTGGCTCGCGCGCTACGTCGAGCGCGCCGAATATCTCGCGCGCATCCTGGAGACGACGCAGCGGCTCACCGCGCTTCCTCTCGCCTATGTCGGCGAAAGCAACGAATGGGAATCGGCGGTGCAGACCGCCGGCTGCGCGTCGGCCTTCTTCGCCAATTTTCCCGAGGCGACGGAAGAGAATGTCACCGACTATCTCGCCTTCTCGACCGCCAACCCGTCCTCGATCCGCTCCTGCTTCGAAGCCGCCCGCACCAATGCGCGCGCCGTGCGCACGGCGCTGACGATCGAGATGTGGGACGCGATCAACTCGACCTGGCTGGAGCTGAAGCGCTACGGCAACGGTCCGACCTCGCGCGAGGAATTGTCGCGCTTCCTGCGCTGGGTGCAGGAATGCTCGCTGCGTTTCGACGGCTCGGCCTATCGCACCATGCTGCGCAACGACGCCTATTGGTTCACGCGGCTCGGCGTCTATCAGGAGCGCGCCGACAACACCGCGCGCATTCTGGACGTCAAGTATCATCTGCTGCTGCCCGCCCAGGAGCATGTCGGCGGCCCGCTCGACTATTTCCAGTGGGCGGCGATCCTGCGCTCGGTGTCGGCGCTGACCGCCTATCACTGGGTCTACCGGGACAGTCTGAAACCCTGGCTGATCGCCGACCTGCTGATCCTCAAGGAGGAGATGCCGCGCTCGCTGGCGAGCTGCTACGAGAATATCGTCAGCAATCTCGATCGCATTGCGGGCGCCTATGGCCGCCAGGGCCCCGCGCAAAGGCTCGCCCGCGGCGTGCGGACGCGCCTGCAGAACAGCAAGATGGACGAGCTGTTCCAGAGCGGGCTGCACGAATTCATCCAGGAATTCATCGCCGACAACAACCGCATCGGGACGACGATTACCCAGCAATATCTTGCGTGACATCGCGCGGCCGACACGTCATCCTCATCCGGCTTCGCGGGGTCGAAGCCTTGGGAGGACAACGGCCGCCCTCCGCCAAGGTCCGCCGGGCGCCGAACGGATAGCGGCCGCCCATCCCTCGTGACGGCCGTCCCTTCCAAGCGCTGGCATGCATATTCTGATCTCGCACGACACGGTCTACCGCTATCGCGAACCGCCCGCCGGCATCGTTCAGACGCTGCGCCTGACGCCGCGAAACCATGCCAGCCAGTACGTCGCCTGGTGGCGGATCGACGTCTCCGCCGATTGCCAGCTCGACGCTCACGAGGATGCGTTCGGCAACCTGACGCACACCTTCTCGATCGAGAATCCGATCGAGGAACTGACCATCCATGTCGAAGGCGCCGTGGACACGGAGGACGCGCACGGCATCGTGCGCGGGGCCATCGAGCGCTTTCCGCCGAGCCTTTTCCTGCGCGAGACCTCGCTGACCCAGGCCGACGAGGCGATCCTCGCCTTCGCGCGCGATGTGCGGGAATCGGCCGATGCTGCGCCGCTCTCCCTGCTGCATGCACTGCTCGCGCGCGTTCACACCGAGATGACGTTCGACACGGACCCGACCCATGCCTCGACGACCGCCGCGGAAGCCTTCGCGCTCAGGCGCGGCGTCTGCCAGGACCTGACGCATGTCTTCATTGCCGCTGCGCGCAGCCTCGGCGTGCCGGAACGCTATGTCAGCGGATATTTCTATCGCGCGGACGGCGTGGTGGAGCAGCATGCGGGCCACGCCTGGGCGGAGGCCCATGTGCCGGAGATCGGCTGGATCTCGTTCGACCCCGCCAACGGAATTTCGGGGACGGACGCACATGTGCGCGTCGCCGCGGGGCTCGACTATCTCAGCGCGGCGCCCATTCGCGGCACCCGCTATGGCGGCGGCGCCGAGTCGCTCGCGGTCCGGGTGCGGGTCGAACAGTCGATGCGTCAATCGCAGAACTAGGTGCCCGCGCAACGATTCCCCGCCATTGCCGCTCGCCCCGCGCCGCGGCTATAAGGTCCCGCCGGTTGCAGGAGTATTGGATGTCATGACCTATTGCTGCGGGATATTGGTTCGCGAAGGCCTCGTCATGATTGCCGATACGCGCACCAATGCGGGGCTCGACAACGTGTCGACCTTCCGCAAGCTGCATCTCTTCAAGCAGCCGGGCGAGCGCATCATGGCGATCGCCTCATCCGGCAATCTCTCGATCAGCCAGTCGGTCGTCAGCATGCTGACCGAGGGCATCGAGAACAGGGAGACCGGCGAGGTCGAGACGCTGATGAATGCGCCGACCATGTTCCAGGCCGCCCTGCGCATCGGCCGGGTCGTGCGCCACATCCACGAGACCGAGGGTCGCGCGCTCTCGGCCTCCGATGTCAAGTTCGACGTGTCCTTCCTGTTCGGGGGCCAGATCAAGGGCGAGCGCCTTCGCCTGTTCATGATCTACTCGGCGGGAAATTTCATCGAATGCACGACCGATACCCCCTATCTCCAGATCGGCGAGCACAAATACGGAAAGCCCGTGCTCGACCGCGCCGTCACCTATGGCGTCGATCTCTACGACGCGCTCAAGATCGGGCTGATCTCGATGGACTCCACCATGCGGTCCAATCTCGCGGTGGGGATGCCGATCGATATCGTGGTCGCCCGCCGCGACGTGTGCGACGCCGAATTGTCCTACCGGATCGAGCCGGGCGAGCCCTATTTCCACGACCTGCGCGAGCGCTGGTCCTCGGCCTTGCGCGCGGCCCATATGGCCATCCCGCGGCCGCCCTACGCGAATGCGAGCTGATCCCGCTGCGCTTAACCTGACGTTAACGCTAAGGGGCAATTTCCCCGGTTGTGACCTGCGATTGCGCGCGCAATTCGGGTGCGCAAGCCATTTGCAAACTTTGCGGCGTATTTTAGCCACGCAAAATTTACGCAAGGGGACACTGCGTGCCTGCGAACACGCGGCCGGAGCCGGCTGCCACCGCTGCGCCCAAGGACCGCGTACGGCTCAGCGTCGTGGCGCCGATCAGCGTTATCGTTGCCGTTGCAATCGCCTGCATCGTTGTCGCCGTTCTGACGTCCGCCCAGCGCGCCAATGAGGTTGCGCTGGAGCACGAGAAGCGCCTGCTCACGCGCTCCATCGCAAATCATGGCGAGCGCGTGTTGCGGGAGCTCGAAAGCGTCGCCGCGACGAATCATTCGCTGAGGAATGTCCGCGCGTCATTCGATCCCGACTGGGTTCACGGCAGCATCGGGCTGTGGCTGAAAAGCTTCTTCGACCACGACTTCGTGTTCACCGCCGATGAGCACGACAATCTCACTTACGCCCTGCTCGGCTCCACGAGCGTCGATCCGCGCTGGTTCAACTCCATCGTGCCGAGCCTCGCGCCGACCCTGAACTACGTCCGCGGCCGCACCGGCCACAATCCCGAGCGCGCCATCCGGATCTCCGATTCCGGCCGCCGTCTCGATCAGGGCCGCCCGAGCAGCGTCGCCAATATCCAGCAATTTCTCGGACGGCCGGCGATCGTTGCCGCGGTGCTGGTGGTGCCGCCCGGCGAGACCGTCGACGCCGAGGATGCGGCGACCGCGCCGGTCGTGATGGCGGTGCGCTTCATCGACGAGGAAGTGCTGGCCGAGATCGCCGCCCGCCTCCAGCTCGCAAATCTGCGGACGGCCGGCCCCGAGGCGACCGAACCGCCGGGCACCGACGACCATCACTATCAGCTTGCCGACGACAGCGGCAATCCGATCGCCGGCTTTGCCTGGACGCCGAAGCGTCCCGGCGCGGAAATCGTCAAGAGCATCATCCCCTTCATCGCCGTCGCATTCGCGGGATTTCTTCTGCTCGCCGGGCTGATCTACGGATATATGCGCCGCACGACGGCGACGATCGCGGCCAGCGAACAACGGCTTCGCCATCTCGCCTTGCACGATCCGCTCTGCGGCCTGCCGAACCGGAACTATTTCAGCGAGCGTCTCGACCATGCCATCAGGGAGGTTGGCCGCGGCGGACCGCCCGCGACCGTCTATTACATCGATCTCGACCATTTCAAGGACGTCAACGACACGCTCGGCCATCCGATCGGCGACGAGCTGATCCGCAACGTCACCCTGCGCCTGACCGGCACGCTGCGGCCGGACGATCTCGTCGCGCGCCTCGGCGGCGACGAATTCGCGGTGCTGTCGAGCGGGGTTGCCGACGCCGACCAGCTGCAGCGGGTCGCGAACCGCATCATCTCATCGCTGTGCGCGCCCTACGCCATCGGCGGGCACAACATCACCATCGGCGCAAGCATCGGGATCGCGATCATCGACGGACGCACGGATAGCGCGGCCGATATCATGCGCTACGCCGACATGGCGCTCTATCGCGCGAAGAACGAGGGACGCAACCGCGCCTGCATCTACGACTCGGTCATGGATGCCGACCTGTCCAACCGCAAGCTGATCGAGCACGACCTGCGATACGCGATCGAGAATGACGGCCTGCAGGTCAACTACCAGCCGATCGTGAATGCCAGCGGCGAGAAGATCGTGGGCGTCGAGGCGCTGGCGCGCTGGCCGCATCCGGAACGCGGTAACATCGAGCCGGCCAAGTTCATCCCGATCGCCGAGCATTCCGGGCTCATTGTCGAGCTCGGCGAATGGGTGCTGCGGCACGCCTGCATGGAGGCGCGCGCCTGGCCCGGCATCACCATCGCGGTCAACGTCTCGCCGCTGCAGTTCCGCCGGCTCGATTTCGTGGACGTTGTGGAGCGCATCCTGAGGGAAACGGGGATCAAGCCGTCGCAGCTCGAGCTGGAGCTGACCGAAAGCACGCTGCTGGGCAATGTCGAAACCGCGGAAGTCGCCATGCATCGCCTGAAGGCGATCGGCGTCACGCTCGCGCTCGACGATTTCGGCACCGGCTATTCGAGCCTCAGCTATCTCCACAAATTCCCGCTGCAGAAGGTCAAGATCGATCGCTCCTTCCTCGACGGCGTCGGCGGCCATGCGCCGACGGCTCTGCTGCGCGGCATCGCGCGCCTCGTCGCCGATCTCGGCATGTCGGTCGTGATCGAAGGCGTGGAGACCGACGAGCAACTCACCCTGATCCTGGCCGAAGGGACGAT
>JACAEG010000349.1 GCA_013388965.1 Pseudorhodoplanes sp.
CCCCCGGCTTGACGCGCGCGCGGTGGCGCGCGGCGCCGACGCCCGCCGGCACGCCGCAGGCGACGAGGCTTGCGAGATCGAGCGGGATGTCGCGCGCGATCACGACGACGGAGGCCTGATCGACCACGGTCTGCTCGGCGAAGCCGCCGATCAGGCAGAAGGCGCCGGTGTCCGCGCCCGCCGCGTCGCGCCTGCGATAGCTGCCGTCGAGCTGCGGCCCCTGCGTGATGCGCGGGCCCTCCGCGCACAGGTGATGCAGACCTTGCGCGCACCAGCGGCAGCGCCCGCAGCCCGGAATGAAGGTCAGCACGACATGGTCGCCGCGCGCGATGCCGCGCACTTGCGCGCCCACGTCCTCCACCACGCCCGCGGCCTCGTGGCCGAGCACCATCGGGCGCATCGCGACCCGCCGCTCCCCGCGCATGACGTGATAGTCGGTGCGGCAGAGTCCCACCGCCGCGATGCGCACGCGCACTTCCGTCGGCCCGGGCGGGTCGAGCGTAATGCGTTCGATCGAGAGGGGAGCGCCGGCCTCGCGAAAGACCGCGGCGAGAATGTCCATGCGCCATCATGCAATGCCGTGCCCGCCGCGGGCAATGCCGGCTTGACGAGGCGCGGCCCGCGCGCGAGCATGCGCGCATGACCATCGAATTTCTCCTCATCACCTTCATCATCGTCGCCTCGCCCGGCACCGGCGTGATCTACACGCTCGCCGCCGGCCTCGCGCGCGGCGGCCGCGCGTCGGTGCTCGCGGCCTTCGCCTGCACGCTTGGGATCGTGCCTCATCTCGTCGCGGCCATGCTCGGGCTCGCGGCGCTCCTGCACACCAGCGCGCTCGCCTACGACCTCGTGAAATATGCCGGCGTCGCCTATCTGCTCTGGATGGCCTGGCAGAGCTTGCGCGAGGAGGGCGTGCTGAAGATCGAGAAGACGCCCGACGCGCGCCCGCCGCTCCGCGTCCTCGTCGACGGCATTCTCATCAACATCCTCAATCCGAAGCTCTCGATCTTCTTCGTGGCCTTCCTTCCGCAATTCATTCCGGCCGCCGAGCCGCAGCCGCTGGTTCGCATGCTGGAGCTGTCGGGCGTGTTCATGGCGATGACCTTCGCCGTATTCGCGCTTTACGGCCTGTTCGCCGCCGCCATGCGCGCGCATGTCATCTCGCGGCCCGCCGTGCTGCGCTGGATGCGCCGCACCTTTGCGGCGGCCTTTGTCGCGCTCGGCGCGCGGCTTGCGCTGCAGGAGCGGTGAGGCGCGCCCGCAACAGCCGCGGACCGGCGCAGCGATCGTTTCCTGTCGGCATGCTTTTTCGGCGTATCGGTCCATCAGCGCCCGGATCATGCGCTGATACGGCACGCGCTGCCGCTTCGCCGCGCGCTTGAAGGAATCCACGCTGCGGCGGGAGAGCGACAACGTGACCTTCACGTGGTCGTCGCGCGCCACACGCTCGTCGGGCGAGGGAAGGAAATGCTCGACCACCCGCATGCGCCCGATCTCGCCCGCGGTGTATTTGACGGCTCTCATGCACGCGCATGCGGCGCCATTGCGGCGGGTGGCTGCGGCGCGCGTCCTTCTGCTACATATTGAAGGAATCGGGGAAGGCGGGAGCGGGATTCTGCAATGAAGCGGACGGACGACAACGGCGCGCCGCATGGCGCGCTCACGGTGCGGGTGATCGCGATGCCGGCGGACACCAATGCGAACGGCGACATTTTCGGCGGCTGGGTGCTGTCGCGCATGGATCAGGCCGGCGGGATCGCGGCGGTCGAGCGCGCCAAGGGCCGCGCCGTGACGATCGCGATCGAGGCGATGACCTTCATCCGGCCGGTGCGGGTCGGCGACGTGCTGGAAGTCTACACGGCGGTCGAGAGCACGGGCCGCACCTCGATGAAAATCCATATCGAGGCCTGGGCGCGCCGCTTCATGACGCACCACCACGAGAAGGTGACGGATGCCAATTTCACCTTCGTCGCCATCGACGACATGGGCAAGCCGCGGCCGCTGCCGGCGGGGTAGCAAGCCGGATTCGGGCTGTGCCCGGGCGCGAGCCCAGGTCCTCGCATGAGGATGACGACCCTACACCCCTTCCAGAATCCTGATCTCGCGATCCGCGCCATTGCCGAGCGCGCGCAGGGCTTCCGCATAGGCCGGGCTGTCATGGGCTGCGATGGCGGCCGCGACCGAGTCGAATTCCACGAGCACGGTGCGCTCCTTGATGCCCTGCTCGTAGACCTGCGCCGGCACTCCGCGCGCGAGGAAGCGCCCGCCCGCGGCCGTCAGCGCGGGACCGGCAAGCTTGGCATAGGCCGCGAGCTTGTCCGGATCGTTGATCGTCTTGTACACCGATACCCAATACGCCTTCGCCATTGCGGCCCTCCGTTTCCCTGTTTCTGCCCCCATGCGCGGCGGGGCGCCGGAGACTAGAGCATCGGGAAGGAGAGTGCGAAGCGGTTTTCCGATGGATCGCAGCCGCGCGCATGACTCCCATGTCACGGCTGCGTGAGCGGCGCATCCGGCGCGCAGGACACCGGAGTAGGGCTCCCATGAACCTTACGGGAGCGCAGAATGCATAAATTCATGATCGCGAGGATTGTCTCGATCCTGCTCGGGCTGGCCGCGCAAGGCGTCGCAGCGCAGGAGAAGTACGAGAGCTGGGCGCCGCTCCAGCCCGAATTCGAATCCACGGGTGGCGGCGGCATCATGATCGGCGGCTATGATCCGGTCATCGTGGGCGACAAATGCGTGACGAAATTCACTGCCACCGAGCCGGGCGGCAAGGTCCATTACAACATCGTCGAGTTCGAGACGGTCGCGGTGCAGGGCGGCATTCTCTGCACCAATGGCAAGTGGCGCGCGGAGGACGGCAGCATGGCGGGCACGACGCCGTTCCGCGTCTTCGTCAAGGACGGCGTGCGGCGGCGTTCGCCCTGAGCGCATGCATTGACCCGCGTGCCGCGCCGCCCCACAGTCCGTCGCGAATGGGGGAGCGACGATGACGGCTGATTCCGGCAGCGGCGTGCTCGCCATCTGGAACGATATCCGGACGGGACGGGAAGGCGAGTTCGAGGCCTGGTACAAGAACGAGCATTTTCCGGAGCGCCTGTCGGTGCCGGGCTTCCGGCTCGGCCGGCGCTACGAAGCCGTGGCCGGCGAGCCGCGCTATTTCTGCTACTACATCACCGACACGCCGGAGACGCTGACATCTGCGGCGTATCTCGAACGACTGAACAATCCGACGGCGCTCACCCGCACCATGATGACGGAAGCGTTCGCGAACATGAACCGGACGCTTTGCCGCCGCGCTTGGCGGGGCGGCGTGCTGCGGGGTGCGTTCAGCGTGACGCTGCGGCTCTGCGGCACGATCGACGAGGCGTCCTGCCGCTCGTTCCTTGCGCCGCTCGTCGCGGCGGACGGCATCGCCCGCTGCGAAATCTGGCTCGCCGCCGATCAGGGGTCGCAGGTCGCAACGGAGGAGCGGCTGCGCGGCGGCGACCGCAAGATCGCCGGATGCCTTCTCGTCGACACGTTGCGCGAGGAGGATGCCCGTCGGGTATCGGAGAAAGCCGCAGCAGCCTTCAGCGGCGAGGCCGGCATCTATCGTCTGCTCTGCGAGATCGAGCCGTTCCGGTGCTTGCCCGCGCCGTCTTGAACAACAGGGCCACCGCGCGCATTGTCTGCGCATGGCGAGGCGCACGACGACGAAACATCGCAGCGTCCACGACTGGGAGCGGCGCGCGAACAAGGTCCTTCCCCTGCGGGGCTTCCTCCGCCGCCTCGCGCTGGCAGCGGGCCTCTGGCTCGCGATTTCAGGCGTCGGACTGGTGATCGGAATCGCGGGCTATGCCGGCTTCGAGGGCATGTCGCTGACCGATGCCTACATGAACGCGGCGATGATCCTGTCGGGCATGGGGCCGGCCACGGAAATCAGGACGACGGCGGGCAAGATCTTTGCCGGCACCTACGCGATCTTTTCCGGCCTCGTCATCGTGATCGCGTCAGGCTTCGTGCTGGCACCGATTTTCCATCGCGTGCTGCAGAAGTTCCATGTCGAGGGCAGGAACGAAGGCGATTGAGCGGCCCGGCCGAAGCGGCCTCAGGCACTGCGCTTCCATTCCTTGACGTTCGGCTTGTCCTTCTGGCCGGAGCGCCGGACGGTCTTGATGCCAAGGGGGGCGCGGCCCGACTTTTCCGCGATCTCGCGGTCCTGCTCGATCAGGAAACCGAGCGCGGGCTTGTCGCCGTCCAGCCCTCCGAGCAATTCGCCCGGAACCTTGCGGTTGGAACGCTGCGTGCCGTCCTCGTAGATGACGTCGAACAGCACGAATTCGGTGCGGGGGGAAGGTTTCTTGGCCATCTTCTTGTCCTTTCCTGTCCGATTCGCAGGCTGGCAATACGCCGCCAGTGTTACAAAAGCAAAAAGCCTGACGCGCAGGGCGTCAGGCTTTCCTGTTTCAGCCGCAGGTCAGACTTCCTGCAGATTCGCGGCGGCGGATTTCCCGCTCCGGCGGTCGGCCTCGATATCGAAGGTCAGCTTCTGGCCCTCGACCAGGCCGCGCAGGCCCGCGCGCTCGACGGCGGAGATATGGACGAACACGTCCGGTCCTCCGGCGTCCTGCTGGATGAAGCCGAAGCCCTTCTGGGCGTTGAAAAACTTGACAGTACCTTGAGCCACGATGGCCTCCTTGAAAACGCACAAATGCGTCGGTGGGCCCGTGCAACCATTGCACGGGTTGGGGATCGGATTTGGCGTGTTCTTTGAAAAGGCCCTGACGGGCGGATATCAAGACAGACGAAATCTCGAACGGCGCTCATATAACAATGGGGCCGCCCCATTGCAATTGGGGCGGGTCGGCGAACGGCGCCGGGCATTAACCCTGCGGCCGGAGCCAATCGCTCAATCGCTTTTGGCGCGAATCGGCAGCGGGATCGCCTCGCACGCCCGCGCCGCGAGCCCGCCGCCGCCCCCCGATGTCGGACGCCGGCCGATCGCCATGATCGCGGCCCCCATCGCCGCGCTGCCGAAGGTAATGACGAAGCCGAACAGCAGCAGGATGAGCGCCGCGCCCGACGAGGCGTCGGCAAGGATCAGGTCGCGCAGCCGGTGCGGGTTCAGCAGCAGCAGGCCGCCCACCATGATCGCGGCCGCGGCCATCCCGATCCCGAGATTGAGCGCCAGCAGCCGGAACAGCGGCACCTGAAAAATCCACCCGATGGGCAGGGCGCGAAACGGTTTCATGTCACCCTTTCATAGCAGCAGCCGGACCGTCGCGCCAAACCGTCAAGCCTGTCCGGCGCTCCCGCCGGTTGCAACGAGCGCGCGCCCTTGATTCAGATCAAAGGTCCGGCGCCGCGGCTTTGGTTACATACGCAACAAATTGGTCCGCGGGAGGATCGCACCCATGCAGATGCAGCATCACGACATTCCAGGCACGACGATCTTCGACGGCGAGCAGGCCCAGAAGGGCTATGCGCTCAACCGCATGTGCTACTCCTTCAATTCGGCGGAGAATCGGGCGGCCTTCCTGAAGGACGAGGACGCCTATTGCGCGAAATACGGCCTCAACGCGCAGCAGCGCGAGGCGATCCGCGAGCGCGACGTGCTGAAGCTGATCGCGGCCGGCGGCAATGTCTACTACCTCGCGAAGTTCGCCGGAATTCTCGGCCTCTCGGTGCAGGACATCGGCGCGCAGCAGACCGGCATGACGGTGAGTGCGTTCAAGGAAAAGCTTCTGGCGGCGGGGAGGTAACGGTCATGGCGCAGATCGTCGGCGCAATCGCGACGTCCCACATCCCGGCCATCGGCAAGGCCATTGCCGAGAAGCGGCAGAACGAACCCTACTGGAAGCCGTTCTTCGACGGCTATGTCGCGGCGCGCGAATGGATCGCGCGCGCGAAGCCCGATGTCGTGGTCAGCGTCTACAACGACCACGGCCTCAATTTCTTCCTCGACAAGATGCCGACCTTCGCGGTCGGCGCGGCGGCGGAATACCGCAACGAGGACGAGGGCTGGGGCCTGCCGGTGCTTTCCTCCTTCCCCGGCGATCCGGCCTTGTCGTGGTTCCTCATCGAGCGGCTGGTCGCGGAAGAGTTCGACATCACCACCTGCCAGGAGATGGCGGTGGATCACGGCTTCGTGGTTCCGATGGGCCTGCTCTGGCCGGATTGCGGCGGCAAGTGGCCCGTGCGCAGCGTGCCGATCTCGATCAACACCGTGCAGCACCCGCTTCCGACGCCGGCGCGCTGTTTCAGGCTCGGCCAGGCGATCGGCCGCGCGATCGAGGCCTATCCGAAGGACGTCAGGGTCTTGATGCTCGGCACCGGCGGGCTGTCGCACCAGCTCGACGGCACGCGCGCGGGTTTCATCAACAAGGAATTCGACCTGCTCTGCCTCGACAAGATCGTGCACGAGCCCGAAGCGCTGACGCGCTACACGATCCCGCAGCTCGTGGAGAATGCCGGCTCGCAGGGCGTGGAATTCCTCAACTGGCTGGTGATGCGCGGCGCGCTCGGCGGCGAGGTGACGAAGATCCACAGCAACTATCATGTGCCGATCTCCAACACCGCGGGCGCGACTCTGGTGCTGGAGCATCGCGCCGCGCAGCAGCGCAAGGCGGCGTGAGGAGAGCGGACGGTTCTGGAAAGGCACCACACGATCTCCGTCACCCTGAGGTGCTAG
>JACAEG010000342.1 GCA_013388965.1 Pseudorhodoplanes sp.
GGCGCGGGTTGCGGGCCCGTCTGCTGGAAGATGGCGTTGGTGAAGATCGCGCGGGTCGCCTGAATGGCGCAGACGACGGCCAGGCTGTCGATCCGCCGGCCGCGCGCCGACGAATCGGTGCCGTGGCCCCGCGCGGCGCCGGCAAATGCTGGCTCGATTCGGCCGACCGACTTACGCACTTTTTCTGACCATCGTGTATTCCGCCGGTCTGGGATTGGCCGGTGCGAGCCGCGGCCTGGCGAGGCGGTCGCGGGGGACGGCGCGTCTTTCGCAATCGAGCGGAAGGCGCACGGTCATCAGCGTCCCCTTTCCCAGCTCGCTTTTGACTTCGAACTGGCCGCCATGCAGGGCGACGAGGCCCTTCACGATCGAGAGGCCGAGGCCGGTTCCGTCGTGCCGCCGGTCGTAGGCCGAGCCGGCCTGAAAGAACGGATCGCCGAGCAGCGGCAGGTCGGCCGCGCCGATGCCGATGCCGTTGTCCTCGACGGAGATTTTCAGGCTGCCGGCTTCGGCGCGCGCCGCCACCACGCCCCTGCCCCCCTGGTCGGGGTACTTGATCGCGTTCGACAGGAGGTTGAGCATGATGTGCTTGAGGGCGCGCTTGTCCGCCACGACATCCGGCAAGCCCTGGTCCAGTTGAATCAAGAGGTCGACCCTCGCTTCGCGCGCGCGCAATGCCAGCATGTCGCAGCAATTCGCGATCACGGGACCGGGCGCAAAGGGCTCGGGGGAAATCTGGAAATCGCCGGTCTCCATCTTTGACATGTCCAGGATACCGTTCACGACAGACAGCAGGTGATGGCCGGAATCGTTGATCAGCTTCGCGTAGTCGTGCCGGCGCGCGGCATCGAGTCGCATTGTCACTTCATTGGTTAACATTTCCGAAAAGCCGATGATGACGTTCAGCGGCGTGCGCAATTCGTGGCTCATTGTTGCAAGAAAGCGGGTCTTGGCCGCATGGGCGCGCTCCGATTCGCGGCGCGCGGCGGCAAGGGCGACGTCCTGCTCCTTGCGGGCGCTGATGTCCCGCATCACGGCCACGACTTCGCGGTGCAGACCGTTCGCCGATCCAGGCGGCGAGTGGTCGAGCGGGCGGCAGCGCATCTCGACCCAGACAAAGCCGGCATCCGCCCCCTCTCCGCGCACCCGGAACTCCACGGTCTGCACCTCGCCGCAGGCAGCTGCCTCCGCCAGCGCGTTCAGGTAGGCCGGCCGGTCGCCGACATGCACGCGGTCGAGCAGACCTCGCTCGAGAAGATCGCTCGCAGGCGTTCCGAACAACGACTCGGCCGCGGGAGACGCGAAGAGCACAGCTCCGCGATGGTCGTGTCGCGTAATCGCATCGAACGTGTTGCGCGCGAGAAATCGATAGCGGTCCTCCTCCGCATGCAGCAGCCCAAAGCTCATGCGCGACAGCGACTGCGCGCCGAAGGCAAGGCCGATGGCATAGAGCGCGGCGCTGACGATCCCGAGCGCGGAAAGTGCGGCGTCCACCGGCGCGGAGATTTCGGAGACCGGCAGCAGACCGGCGGCCTGCAGCGCGAACAGCGTGCCCGCGGCGGCGAGCGAGAGCATCGATGCAATCGCAACCACGCGGCGGGACGCGGACAAGGCCGCTTCGAGCGGCAGGACGACAAGCCAGATGGCCGCGAAGGACGACAGGCCTCCAGTCCCGATCGCGACGACCACGACCAGCCCCGTCAAAGCCAGCGAGGACAGGACATGCGCACCGTCATACCGCCCGGTGCGCGACAGGAAATATGCAATCAGGATCGGAGCCACGAACCAGGAGAAGACGCAGAATTCGAGCGGCGTCGGCAAGCCTCGGATCATCAGATAGATCGGAAAGGCGGCGAGCGCGATCAGGCCGCCGAGCAGGCGCGGCGCGATGAATGCGCGATGACGCGCGGCCGCCAGAGCGTCATTCTGAGCCGAAGCGTGAACGAGCCCGTCGATGTAATCGTTGAGCGGCTTGAGCAAGCCCACAATTCCCACTGCGCCCGGCGAAGTCGCGGAGCACTCCCCTTGATTGAGCGGGGATCGTGTCAGACCGCACTTAAGCGAACGCTAAGGGAACGAAGCGGCGCGCCGCCGATTGCGGGATTTGGAGCCCGCAAAACGCGAACTCCTCGCCGACATGCCGGGATGGTGAACAGCAGGTTTCCAGAATGGACTGCTCAGGCTCGAACCGCGCGATCGTTTCCGCGCAGTAAACGACCTCTGAAAAAATCGTTTCTGGTTTTGCGACAATTCGCCGATCCGGACGAACGTGACTTTCAAGCGTCCCTGCTAGCTTGCGCCAATCGCGGCCAATACGAACAAGAGCCGCCGGGGACGTGCGTCATGTTTTTCCTCGTGCGATGTGCATTCTGGATCTGCATCGTTCTGGCGCTGCTGCCGAGCGGCGGCTCGCAGCCGTCGTCCGGGGACGCAAGCCTCAATCCATTCGACGCGCTCTCGGCAGCCGGTGCGGCGGTGTCCGACGCGACTCAGTTCTGCGATCGCCAGCCGGAGGCCTGCGAAGTCGGGGGCAAGGCCGCCGCCGCGTTCGGTCAGCGCGCCCAGGCCGGCGCCAAGTTGCTGTACGAGTTCCTGAGCGAGAGGATCTCGCCAAGCGAAACCGGTTCCATTCCGGCCGCCAAAGGTCCGAAGGCGCTGCCATCGCAACACACGCTGAAGCCCTCCGACCTTGTCCCGGAATGGCGGGGTCCGCCGGCCCGACCGGAGGCGGCCTCCAGACGGCCCGCCTGATCTTCCGACACCGACTTTCGGCCTGTTCTGCGCCTTTCCATCGCGGATGCGCGTCAATATATATGAGCGTGAGCGGTCGAGGGGACAAGACGCTGCATGTCGATCGAGGAGATTCTCGAGAATTTCGCGCTGATGGAGGAGTGGGACGACCGCTACCGCTATATCATTGAGCTCGGGCGCGGTCTTGAGCCGTTGCCGGAGGCCGCGCGCATCGACGCCAACAAGGTGCAGGGCTGCGCCAGCCAGGTCTGGATGGATACGAGGATCGAGGCCGGCCGGTCGGCCGAGCCCATTCTCACATTCCACGGCGACAGCGATGCACATATCGTGCGCGGGCTGATCGCAATTCTGCTGGCAATCTATTCCGGACGCCGGGCGAGCGAGATTCTGGAGACGGATGCCGTGAAGATTTTCGAGCAGCTCGGGCTGCGCGAGCACCTCACGCCGCAGCGGTCGAACGGCTTCCGATCGATGGTCAATCGCATCCAGTCGGACGCGCGCGCGGCGCTCGTGCCGGCGGCATAACATCGGGCACGCGCGTTGCCGTCACGCCGGTTCGGCGCCAGCCGACGGCGTTTGGGGAGCCGACCACGCCTGCAACCTGGCGCGGCGTCCGGAGATTTCGCGCTCCAGGCCGTAATGCCGCGCAAGGCGCGCGAGCCCGAGCTGCAGGACGACCTTCGCCGATCGCGCCGGCCAGCCGCGCTCGCGCTCGACATCCTCCAGCCGCTTCAGAAAGCAGCAGACGTCAAGGAGAAGACCGGAGAATTCCGGTCCCACCGCCTTGAGCGCGTGCTGCACCCGCTGGCGCGAGGCGATCATGAGATCGCTGAAGGAGGCCCTGTCGTCGGATCGGCGATCGCGCGCGATGGGAGCCTCCCAGTTCGCCGTGGTGCGCGGCATGAGGTGGGCGCGGGTGAAGTCCTCGCGGAATCGTTCGGCCGCCAGAAGATGATGGGGTTCGATCAGCGCGCGGCCATCCTTGCCCTTGCGTCGCGCGAGCCAGGCGACCGGACTTTCGCCCTCATCGATCGTGACCGCGGAGCGTCGGCCGTCGATCATGACGTCGGCCGAGGCGAGGGTCAGGTGCTGGCTCAGGAAGGGATCGACCGTGGAGCCCAGAGTCGCGGCACCGCGCCGCGCGAGATGGGCGCGGCCCGCCTCCGTGATCGCAAGCGCGCCGCCGGCCTGCCGGACTGCAAGGTCGCACGCGATCAGTTGCTCAGCAGCAGCGTCCGTCCCCCGTCGGACGGGCGCTTCGGCGAGAAGGCGGAGCAAGCGGAGGGAGGACTTGGCGAGAGCGGTCATGATCTAGGAAATATTACCTTATTACGTAGTTAAGACCACAGGATCATAGTCCTAACTCTGTAATGAGGATTGGCGGGACAGTCAAGGAGACTGACCGTGGAAAATGAGATTGAAGAAGAAATTGAGATCACCCCC
>JACAEG010000353.1 GCA_013388965.1 Pseudorhodoplanes sp.
GTCCTGAGCAATCTCAACATTTAAGGCGTTCATCCGCTGCTCGATCAGCGCCACATCCTCCGGCGCGATGTTGCAGCGGTCGATGCACCAGCTCTTCCACAAACCATTCAATTTCGGCTCCAAGCTGACGAAGGCGAAGCGGCGTCGCAGGGCCAAATCAACCAGCGCTAGCGAGCGGTCGGCGATATTCATCGTTCCGATCACATGCAGATTGCGGGGAATATAGACCCGCTCGTCTGCGTTCTGGCGATAGGCGAGTTCCATCGCCTCCTCTCGGCTGCGTTTGCTGTCCTCCAGGAGCGTCAGCAGCTCACCGAATATCTGGGCCGGGTTGCCACGATTAATTTCCTCGATAACAAGAACGAAGGTTCCGTCGGGCTCGGCTTTCGCGGCCTCCACAATCTCCAAAAAGACTCCATCGGTCAGCTTTAATTTCCCGTCACCGGAGGGCCGCCATCCCCTCACGAAATCCTCATAGGAAAGTGAGGGATGGAACTGCACCACACGCAGCCTATCGCGCGTCACCTTCGGATCTCTTGATCCGATCAGGGCGTAAGCAAGCCGCTTTGCGAGCCACGTCTTTCCTGTGCCCGGCGGCCCTTGCAGCACGAGATTTTTCTTGCTTTCAACCCGGGCAATGAGTTGCGCCAGGACTTCCTGCGAAAGGAAGCACCCTTCATCGGCGATCTTCTCAACTGTATAGGACGGGGCGCCGGCGCCTTCCTCATTTTCCGGCTCCCCAATTTCGAGGAACTCCTCAATGCTGCCTGCCTTGCCATCAGCGCCATATTTTCTCGCGAAGTACGGGACCTCGTTGATCCAGAAATCGTAATCCTGCTTGCCATTGGCAAAGGTGAAAATAATTAGTCTGCGTGCGAATTCATCGCTGCTGTCGGCCTCGACGACAGTGACTCTGTACGTATAGAAAAACCACTCCCTCGGCGGATCTAGTAACTCCCAATCGACTTTTACCGTTTTGCCGTCACCCATGTTCTCGGTGATGGTCCCGATTGCTTTGATCTTCATACACGAGACAGGTTTCCCGCGATTGTCGAACGGCAGGTCGCGCTTTCGGGTGTAAGATGCCTTAATGGCAATCCGGTCGCCCGGCTTCATGCGCATGATCTCATCGTTGAACTTGTCGTGATGTCCGTTCTGCCAAATACCTTCTTGGAGAAAGCGGGGCGTTTGATCATCGATTGCGCCCCATGACGCCCCCACAAACCAGAAGCGTCGCGACGGGTCGTCAAATAGCTCATGCCCCGCGACGACTTCGGGGGCCGCTTCATCGTCGTTCTCAGCAGTTTTGAATCGTGCTTGCACCTCCCGGAACAATTCCACGGTGTCAGCATGCGACAAAGTCGAGTTTTTACCTTCGGCCGTCAGCGCCCACACCCCGCGTTTGCTGCCGTCGATGAGGCCCGCCTTCGCAAGATAAAAACGGGCCCACGCGACCTTGTTTTCAAACTTCGACTGACCGCCTTTGTTGAAGGATGTTATCTCGCCTTCCGGAACGTCGATGTTCGCCTTTATCCAATCGAACACCTTGTCCGGCGTAGCCTGCCCGCCGAGAGACCGAAGCGCCAAAAGCACTGGGTTGAAATATTGAAGGAAGCGCGGTCCGCCCGGAACATCGTCGGCAGTTGGTTCGACCGGTATGCCCAACTCGGCGGGGGCTGTCTTCGCCCACTCGAAAACAGCCTGCTGCTGTTGCCGAAGAAAGGCCTCGGGGTCATTCACGGGAAGGCCGAGTTTTTTGACCGAAGCGAGGAAGCCTGACAGCGCTTCCCCCTCCAGTCGACCGGATTCAACATTCTCTTTGTTGACGACGATCGCCGTGATCAGCGGCCATCCACGCTCATGCGCCATTCTAACAAGGTTATCGAGGTGAATGGGTATCGGCCGGTGCGCCTTCTTCCATTCAACACCACTTGCAGCGGCGACGTCACCGTAAGTGATGAACTTTCCCTGCCGCGCGCGTTCAAGAATCGCCCTGTAACTTTTGTTCAGATCTAAGGTCATCAATCCTCTCAGACACGCGCCATAAGTTGCCGTTACTTTCAAACGTGTGTTTGAATGTGGAACCTACCAGTTCGGAGCTGTCACATTGATCGCCAGCCAGCAAACAAGCTCGACATCATTTTCAGATATCGGCGGCTGAAGTATTGGCTGCCGATAGGGTTCCAGCCCGGTGCCCAAGACAAACTCGGCAAGCGCGCGCGCTTTCTCCGATTTTGATCCCGACACTGAATGAAATGCGTCAGCCAGCGCATTTTTGTCGCGACGTGACCATTGCGTCTCCAGGATGTCGAGCGCGCGGTCGAATAGATCGGCTGGCAAGTCTTCAGGCGCGTTTTTGCGTAAATACTCGGCGACTTCCCGATTCAGCCGATCGACGCGCGGCTGGATGTTCTTGGGATCGGTCTTGAAATTCCAGTCTTTGACGATGCTTGAGGCGGCGCTCTCCCAGAGTTCGAAAATGCGGGCGTCGGAAAGCGATTGATCGACATGCCGCGGTTGATCCCCGGTGCATTCGGCAAGTCGAAGGCAAACAGCGAGTTCGGTTTCGATGTTTTCGTCCGCGATGCGCCAATCGGCTGTCGCCGGCGTGAAGCGGAAAAAGACTTGATCGCTCACGCGCGCGCAAAATACGACCCCGCGACGGTCGCCCTTGAGCATGCCGGATCCGGCCTTCCAGGGTATCGAGGTGATCTTTTCGCGGTTCTGGGCGAGGGCCTTGCGGAGCGTCTGGCGGTACTCCTCGCCTGTCTGCGCCGCGCTCTTCGTGCCGCCGCGCTCGTATAGAGTGGGATCCTCGCGCAGCAGGCGCTCGA
>JACAEG010000350.1 GCA_013388965.1 Pseudorhodoplanes sp.
CATCGCGGGGCGCACGCTCGACCCGCTGCCGCGCGGGCCCGCGAGCCGCTGGGATCGCGCAAACGCCTTTCGCGTGCAGCTTTTCGGCGGCGCGCTGGCATCGGTCCCGGATGCGCGGCTGCTCGATGGCGCCAATGCCGCCGCGCTCCGCCAACCGGACGGGCGCTGGGAAGTGCTGCAATTCGGCAATGCCGAACTCGTCGGCGAAGGCACCTATCTCCTGTCGCGGCTGCTGCGCGGGCAGGCCGGCAGCGCCGGCGCGATCGGCGACCCGCTGCCCGCGGACGCAGCCTTCGTGCTGCTCGATGCCCATCTCGTGCCGATCGCACGCGGGCTCGATGCGCTCGGGCGCCCGATGCATCTGCGTCTGGTGGCGGCAGGGCGCGATCATGGCGATCCCTCGTCGCTTGCGCTCGAGGCCACGCCGCAACCGACCGCGCTACGGCCGCTCGCGCCGGTGCATCTGCGCGCGACCCGCGGCGGCAGCGGCGTCACCATCCGCTGGATCAGGCGCACGCGCATCGACGGCGATTCCTGGGCCGCCGCGGACGTGCCGCTCGGCGAAGCCTTCGAAGCCTACGAGATCGACATTCTCGCGGGCAGCGATGTGATCCGCACGCTCACGGCGAATGCGCCGCAGGTGCTTTACGCGGCGGCGGACGAGATCGCCGATTTCGGCTCGCCGCAAGCGACGCTCTCGGTTCGTGTCGTGCAGATGTCCGCCACCGTCGGCCGGGGGCTTTCGGCGGAGGCGACTTTCTCCCTCTGACGCTGAAAGGCAATCATGACCACACCCAATCTCGCGCTGCCCTATATCGAGGCGGCGCAGGCGCAGAAGCACGTCACCCACAACGAGGCGCTCGACAAGCTCGATGTGCTGGCGCAGCTCGCGGTCGAGAGCCGCACGCTCACCGGGCCGCCAGGCACGCCTGTCGAGGGAAGCTGCTTTATCCCCGCCGCTGGCGCGACCGGGGCGTGGAGCTGCTGGTATTTCGATATCGCCGCCTTCATCGGCGGCGCATGGCAGCGCATCACGCCGCTCTCCGGGATGAAAGCATGGGTCAGGGCCGAGCGGTTGACCGTCACCTATGAGGATGGGACCTGGCGCGACGGCATCGCGCTGACCGCGCATGGCGGGCGGGTGACGCTGCGCGCCAGGGAAGAAGAACTGACGCTTGCCGGCGCCTTCGTCGAGACGGCGGATGCCGCCTTCATTCCGGACCGCGCGATCGTGCTCGGCGTCGCCGCGCGCACGACCGAGGCGATCACCGGGGCTGCGTCCTACGACGTCGGCATTGCCGGCGAGCCGGACAAGTTCGGCGGCACGCTCGGCATCGCGCCCGGCGCGACGAATATCGGAGTCATTGGCCCGACTGCCTTCTACGCCGACACTCGCGTGCGCGCGACCGCGAACGGGTCGGGCTTCACCGGCGGGAAGGTGAGGCTGATCGCCTATTTCCTGGAGATGAGCGCGCCGGCCGCGTAACGCGGCCCGACAAGTAACACTCACACCATCAAGGACAAAGCCATGCCATACGATCCCACGCGCGACGCATTCGCGAGCGTGAATGCCTCCTTCTCCGCGCAGGCCCGCCTTGCCGAGCTTGTCACGCCCTCCGATGCCGCCGATCTCGTGCGCTACGCCAAGGCGCTGCGAATCTACGTTCCGGCGTCGGTGGCCGGCGGCGTGGGTGCCGTCAGGGTCACGCCATTGAACGCCGCGGACGGCGACAGCGTCACGCTCAAGGTGCCGCCCGGCGTGACCATCGAGCCGCTCGCCGTGCGGCGCGTCTGGTCGACCGGCACCTCGGCCGGAATCGAAGTCCACGCCTACACGGTCTGAGCCATGATCGGTCTGGGATTGGACATGCCGGCGCTTGCGCTCCGGCGCGCGCGGCCGGCGCTTTCGAGCTGGGAATTGCCGGGCGCGGCGATCGATCTCGATTTCGCCGGCAACCGCTATTTCGGCGGATCGCTGGCATCGCTCGTCGCGTGCGCGCGCGCCTCGTTCGGCTATGCCGGCAGGGCGGATGGAACGCTGCTGGGATTCGGCAATGACGTCCTGCGCATCACCGACCAGGGCTTGCTGATCGAGGAATCGCGCACCAATCTCTGCCTGCGCTCGCAGGATTTCGGCACGACCTGGTCATCGAGCGCCGGCAGCAATGCGAACGATGCGGCGAGCGCGCCGGACGGAACCGCGACCGCGGACCAGTTCTCCGAGAATGGTGCGAGCTCGCCGACCCACGGCTATGCGCAAGCCGGGATCGCGCTCGCCGCGGCAACAACCTATGCGTTCTCCGTTTACCTCAAGTCTAGCGGCCGCCGATGGATCAGGCTCGCGCCGAACGGCGCCGGCACCTTGACCGGCAATGTCTGGTTTGACATCCAGAACGGCGTCGCGGGTGCGAGCGGGCTCACCACCGGGAGTTTCATTTCCTCGTCGGTCGAGGCGCTGGCCAATGGCTGGTACCGGATCGTGTTTGTCGCGACGACAGCCGGGGCCGGCAGCATCGCATTCCGGATTTTCGGCGCCGCAGCGGACAACGATGCGGGAAGCTATGCCGGTCTGAACGCGCCGGCCTTCTGCGCGTGGGGCGCACAGATCGAAGCGGGTGCGTTTCCGACCTCCTATATCCCGACCGCGGCAGCCGCCGCGACCCGCGACGCGGACATCGTCTCGCTCGCCGGCGCCGCGCTCGCGCCGCTCGCGGGGGGCGTGGGATCGGCTTTCGCGCAGGTGTCGCTCTCCGCGTTCTCGCCCTCGGCCCATCTCGTCGGCGGCGGCGGCGCGGATGACTTTGTCCTGCGGCAAGGCGCGACCGCGACCGAGATCGCCAGCAGGGTCGGCAACACGACCGGCGGCCTTGCCGCCACGATCGGCGGCGGCGGCCAATTCGGCCAGACTCTCGTGAAGGCGATCGCGGCCTGGAACGGCGCGGGCCGCAGCCTCGTTGCCAATGGCGGCGCGCTCGCAACCGATGCGCTGCCCGGCTCGGCGCTGGCGAACGGCTTTATCGGCTGCCGCTCCGGCGGTGCGAATATCTCCTCCGGGCGATTTCAGCGCATCGCGCTGTGGACCAGCCGGCTTTCCGACGCCGCGATGCCGGCACTGACCGCATAAGCGCGACACTTCCAACATCGGGACAGACAATGCGAATTCGCGGCTATGCCATTCGCGGCCTGGCCGGCGGTCCGCCGCTGTATTTCTCGCGCGGCATGGACACGCTGGCCGATCGGCTCAAGGCGCTCGGCGTCACCTGCAGCGTGCATGCGCAGGGCTGGCTCCTGCACCCTTACGGCAATGTCGGCACGATCCTTGCCGATGCGCTGCAAGCGGCGCAAGCCGGGGCGCGCATCGTGCTGATCGGACATTCGATGGGCGCGGATGCTGCGCTGAAGGTCGCGGTGCGGCTCGGCGAGAACAAGATTGCGGTGCCGCTGGTCGTCTGCTTCGACCCGACGAGCTTTCGCGCGCTGCTCGGACCGCCGCCGGTGCCGCCGAATGTCGGCTGCGCGCTCAACTTCTACCAGAAGGTCGATCCGGTGGGGCGCGGCACCTTGCGCGCGGCGCCGGGCTTTCGCGGACGGCTCATTCAGGAGCGGCACGACCAGGCGCATGTCACGCTCGACGACGATCCGAAACTGCATGCGCGAGTGGTCGCGGAAGTGAAGACACTGATGGCCGCCGCGGCGGCGTGAGGACATATCATGGCCGCATCGAGTTATGACGAGGCGCTGCGCCGGCTGCTGGTCCACGAGGGCGGCTATACCGACCATCCGAGCGATCCCGGCGGGCCGACCAATTTCGGCATCACGATTCACGACTTCCGCAAATACGTGAAGGCCAATGCCACCGCCGGCGACGTTCGCCGCATGGCGCTTGCGGATGCAAAGGCGATCTATCGCGAGAAATACTGGGACGTCCTGCGCTGCGACGAATTGCCGGCCGGGCTCGACTATGCCGTGTTCGATTACGGCGTGAATTCGGGTACGGCGCGCGCGCCGAAAGCGCTGCACCGGCTGCTCGGGCTCGGCGAGGGGACGCGGATCACCGATGCAACGCTCGCAGCGGTGCGCCGGCACGATGCCGCCTCGCTCGTGACGCGCCTGTGCGACGAGCGGCTCGCCTTTCTCAGGAGTCTGAAGACCTGGCCGGTCTTCGGAAAGGGCTGGAGCCGGCGCGTCGCGGAGGTTCGTGCCGCGGCCCTCGCCCTGG
>JACAEG010000358.1 GCA_013388965.1 Pseudorhodoplanes sp.
CGTCGAAAATCGTGGCGTTGACGTTGACGCTGAAGCCCGCGGCCTTCGCGGCCTTGATCGCGGACACGGCGCGGTCGAACACGCCCTGCTGGCAGACCGCCTTGTCGTGATGGTCCTTCTGGCCGTCGAGATGGACGGAGAAGAACAGATAGGGCGAGGGCTTGAACAGATGCAGCTTCTTTTCCAGAAGCAGCGCGTTGGTGCACAGCGAGACGAATTTCTTGCGCGCGACGATGCCCGCGACGATCTCGCCGATCTCCTTGTGGATCAGCGGCTCACCGCCGGGAATCGCGACCATCGGCGCGCCGCACTCGTCGACCGCGTCGAGGCATTCCTGCACCGACATGCGGCGATTGAGGATCGCGTCCGGATAATCGATCTTGCCGCAGCCGGCGCAGGCCAGATTGCAGCGGAACAGCGGTTCGAGCATCAGCACGAGCGGGTAGCGCTTGTTGCCCTTCAGCTTCTGCTTCATCACGTAGGCGCCGACCGTCGCCATTTGCAGCAGTGGGATTCCCAAGGCTCGCTCCTGTTGCTCTCGTCTCTAGACCGCCCCGGCCATGCGCCGGCGCTCTTCCTGCTCAACCAGTTCCGCGGGCAGGCGGAACTGGATATTCTCCTCGCGGCCCGGCAACGTGGTCACGTCGACGGGGCCGAGCCGCCGCAGCGCCTCGATCACGTCCTCGACCAGTACCTCCGGTGCGGATGCCCCCGCCGTGACCCCGATCACAGAGGCGTCTTTTACCCAATCCGGGTCAAGCTCGCTACCATCCGCGATCAGATAGCTAGGTATTCCAGATTCGGTTCCGATTTCCCTTAGACGGTTGGAATTGGAAGAATTCTGGGCGCCCACCACGAGGATGACATCCGCCACCTGGCACAGGTCGCGCACCGCGCTCTGCCGGTTCTGCGTGGCGTAGCAGATGTCCCGCGTATCGGGCCCGACAATGTCGGAAAAGCGGCGCTGGAGAGCCGCAATGATGCCCCTGGTATCGTCCACCGACAGCGTCGTCTGGGTGATATAGGCGACCGGGGTGTCGCGCGGGATCGGAAGGGTCTCCACCTCGGCCTCCGACTGCACGAGATGCACCGGGGCGTCGATCTGGCCCATCGTGCCCTCGACTTCCGGGTGGCCGGCATGGCCGATCAGGACCACCGTGCGGCCCTTCTCGACATAGCGCTTGCCCTGGTTGTGGACCTTGGTGACGAGCGGGCAGGTGGCGTCGAGCACCGGCAGCCCGCGGTCGCCGGCATCGTTGACCACCGCCCTGGAAACGCCGTGGGCGCTGAACACCGTGACCGCGTTCGGCGGCACCTCGTCGAGTTCCTCGACGAAGCGCGCGCCCTTGGCCTTCAGCCGCTCGACCACGTGCTTGTTGTGCACGATCTCGTGGCGGACATAGACCGGCGCGCCGTATTTCCTGAGCGCGCGCTCCACGATGTCGATCGCGCGCACCACGCCGGCGCAGAAGCCGCGCGGCTGCGCGAGCACGACCTTGACGGGTTCGCGTGACATGCGCGGCTTACTCGGCCGCGACCATGCCGCGCCGGAGCACGGTCTTGCCCAGCGCCTTCATGGCGGTCGCGGCGATGCCCGCCGCGTCAAGGCCGGCGGCCGCATACATGCGCTCGGGCTTGTCCTGATCCATGAAGATGTCGGGCATGACCAGCGAGCGGAATTTCAGCATGCCGTCGAAGGCGTCGTGCTGGGTGAGCGTCTGCATGACATAGGCGCCGAAGCCGCCGATCGAGCCTTCCTCGATCGTGATGAGCACCTCGTGCTCGCGCGCGAGGCGCAGGACGAGATTGACGTCGAGGGGCTTAGCGAAGCGTGCGTCCGCGACGGTGGTCGAAAGCCCGTGCGCGGCAAGCTCGTCGGCCGCCTTCAGGCATTCGCCGAGCCGCGCGCCGAAGGAAAGCAGCGCGATCCGGGTGCCGTCGCGCAGCACGCGGCCCTTGCCGATCGGCAGGACCTTGCCTTCCTCGGGCATCGGCACGCCGAGGCCCTCGCCGCGCGGATAGCGGAAGGCGCTCGGGCGGTCGTCGATCGCGACCGCAGTCGCGACCATGTGCACGAGCTCGGCCTCGTCGCCCGCCGCCATGACGACGAAGTCGGGCAGGCAGCCGAGATAGGCAATGTCGAACGTCCCGGCATGCGTCGGGCCGTCGGCGCCGACAAAGCCGGCACGGTCGATGGCAAAGCGCACGGGAAGCTTCTGGATCGCGACATCATGCACGACCTGGTCGTAGCCGCGCTGCAGGAAGGTCGAGTAGATCGCGGCGAACGGCTTCATGCCCTCGGTCGCAAGCCCGGCCGCAAAGGTCACGGCATGCTGCTCGGCGATGCCGACATCGAAGCTGCGCTCGGGGAAGGCCTTCTCGAAAATGTCGAGGCCGGTGCCGGACGGCATGGCGGCGTTGATGGCGACGATCCTGTCGTCCTTCTTCGCTTCCCTGACGAGGCTTTCGCCGAACACCTTGGTATAGGAGGGAGCCGCCGCCTTCGGCTTTGCCTGCGCGCCGGTCGCGACATCGAAGGCGACGACGCCGTGATACTTGTCGGCCGACGATTCCGCGGGCGCGTAGCCCTTGCCCTTCTGCGTCACGACGTGGATGAGGATCGGCCCGTTCTGCGAGTCGCGGACATTCTGCAGGACCGGGATCAGGTGATCGAGGTTGTGACCGTCGATCGGCCCGACATAGTAGAAGCCAAGCTCCTCGAACAGCGTGCCGCCGGTCACCATGCCGCGCGCATATTCCTCGACGCGGCGGGCGCGGTCTTCGAGGAATTTCGGCAGCTGGTGCGCAAACTGCTTTCCGAGTTCGCGCAGGCCGCGATAGGTCTTGCCCGAAAGCAGCCGCGCCAGATAGGCCGACATCGCGCCGACGGGCGGGGCGATCGACATGTCGTTGTCGTTGAGGATGACGATCAGGCGCGACTTCAGCGCGCCGGCATTGTTCATGGCCTCATAGGCCATGCCCGCCGACATCGAGCCGTCGCCGATCACGGCAATGACGTTGTTGTGGCCGCCTTGCAGATCGCGCGCCATCGCCATGCCGAGGCCCGCGGAAATCGAGGTCGAGGCATGCGCCGCGCCGAACGGGTCGTATTCGCTTTCCGCGCGCTTGGTGAAGCCGGACAAGCCGCCGCCCTGGCGGATCGTGCGCATGCGGTCGCGGCGGCCGGTGAGGATCTTGTGGGGATAGGCCTGGTGGCCGACGTCCCAGATCAGCCGGTCATGCGGCGTGTCGAAGACGTAATGCAGGGCCACGGGGAGCTCGACCACGCCGAGGCCGGAGCCGAGGTGACCGCCGGGCTGCGAGACCGCGCGCACCATTTCGGTGCGCACCTCGTCGGCGACCTGCTGCAATTTATCTGGATCAATCTGGCGC
>JACAEG010000354.1 GCA_013388965.1 Pseudorhodoplanes sp.
GCGTCGCCCCCGTCGCTTCCGCCGCCGGGGTTTCCGGCCGCCCGCCAAACAGGAGCCGCGACGGGTTGGCGTCGAGATTCTTGAAGGTCTGGCTCACGGTCGAGAGCATCGCGCGGCCGTCGCGGATCAGGAGATCGAGCCGCTTGTCGAGATTGTCGGAGGTCTGCTTGATCGACCTCACCGCCTCGGGAAGATCGCCCTTGCCGTCCGGGCCGCCCAGCAGGTTGTCGGCGCCAGCGAGAATGCGGTCGATTTTCTCCGAGTTCTTCGCCAGCGCCTCGGTGAAGGTCTCGATATTCTTCAGGGAGGTCTTCAGCGAGGCCTCGTTGTCGGTGATGATCCGGTCGACATGCGCGAGTGCCTCGCGCGCGGCCTGCATCAGATCCTGCGATGCATTCGAGCGCGCGATCAGCGTCGGCAGTTCGCCTTCCTTCATCGGCACCATCGTGGCATTGGGCGAGCCGCCGCGCAGCGAGAGCGAGGCGATGCCGGTCAGCCCCTGGAACTCGAGCGAGACCTGCGTGTCCGCGCGCATCGGCGTGCGGCTGTCGACCGAAATGGTCGCGAGCGACTGCTTGGGGTCGTTGGGATCGAGGAAGAGATCGGACACCTCGCCGACGCGGATGCCGTTGAAACTGACAGGCGCGCCGATCCGAAGACCGCCGATCGCGCCTTCGAACACGACGCGATAATAATGGCGGACCCCGACGCCGCCGACATGGTGGAACCAGTAGACGAAGCCGAAGGCACCGGCGAGCACGGCCAGCGTGAACGCGCCGATGAGAACGTAATTGGCTCGCGTCTCCATGACGTTACTCCCCTCGCACCAGACCGGGCACGCCCCGCGCGCGTTTCCCCCGGAAATACTCCTTCAGCCACGGATGCTCCGAGGCGAGCATGGTCGACATCGGCCCCGCCTCGATGACCTTGCCGTCCGCAAGGACCGCAATCCGGTCGCAGACGCTGTGCAAGGAATCCAGATCATGGGTTACCATGAAAACCGTGAGCCCCAAAGTTTGCTGTAAGGTACGGATAAGACTATCGAAATCGCCCGCGCCGATGGGGTCCAGACCGGATGTCGGCTCGTCCAGGAAGACGATGTCCGGGTCGAGCGCGAGCGCGCGCGCAAGCGCCACGCGCTTGATCATGCCGCCCGACAATTCCGAGGGCATCTTGCGCCCGACATCGGCGGGCAGGCCGACCATGCGCAGCTTGGCGATCGCGACCTCGTCCATCAGGCGCTGCGACAGGTCGAGATATTCGCGCATCGGGAATTGCACGTTCTGCAGCACGTTGAGCGAGGAAAACAGCGCGCCCTGCTGGAACAGCACGCCCCAGCGCCGCTCGATCTGCTGGCGTTCGTCGTCGTCGGCCGTGGTCAATTCGCGACCGAAGACCTGAATCGATCCTGACTTCGGCGTGACGAGGCCAATGATCGTGCGCGTCAGCACCGACTTGCCGGCGCCGGACGCGCCCACGAATCCGATAATCTCGCCCTTGTAGACGTCGAGATTGAGCCCCTTGAGGACCGTCTGCCGGCGGAACTGCACGACAAGATCGCGCACGCGGATCGCGACATCGCTCGTTGTGGTGTGCTGGCTGGTGAAATCGAGCATGGTCAGAGATTGATCGCCGCGAAGAACATCGCAAACACGCCGTCGAGCACCATGACGAGGAAGATCGACTTCACCACCGCGGAGGTCGTCTTCATGCCGAGCGACTCGGCCGACCCCTCGACCTGCAGACCCTCGACGCAGGCCACGATCCCGATGATCAGCGCCATGAACGGCGCCTTCACCATGCCGACGATGAAGTGATCGACCGAGATCGCCTCGCGCAGCCGCTGGAGGAAGACCTCCGGCGAGATGCCGCCATAGAGATAGGCGACCAGTCCGCCGCCATACATCGCCGCCATCGAGCCGAGGAATGTCAGCATCGGCACGGCGACGATCAGCGCGATGATGCGCGGCAGGACCAGGATCGAGACGGGATCGAGTCCCATGATCTGCAGCGCATCGATTTCCTCGCGCATCTTCATGGAGCCGAGCTCGGCCGTGTAGGCGCTGCCCGAGCGGCCGGCCACCATGACGCAGACGATCAGCACGCCTACTTCGCGCAGGACCAGGATGCCGACCATGTCGACGACGAAGATGTCGGCGCCGAAGCGGCGGAAATGGAAAATGCCCTGCTGCGCGAGTATGGCGCCGATCAGGAACGTGATCAGCAGGATGATCGGCACTGCGCGCCAGCCGACAAGATCGATCTGGTTGACGAGCGACGTCCAGCGGAACGTGGTCGGATGCATCACGGCGCGCACGAAGGCCATCGTCACGGCGCCAAACATCTGTGCGATCAGCGCGATCGACTTGCCCACCTCGACCATGTTGCGGCCGATGGTCGCCAGCGCGAAGATGAACAGATTGGTGCGCTCGGGAGCGGGCGGCAATTCGTCGGCGTTCTGGTGCACGGTCCGGACGATGACGCCGAACCGCTCGGGCAATCCGATCAGGCGGGCCTGCGCGCCCTTCTCGGTCGCGCCCTGGATCAGGCGCTCGACCAGCCAGGCGCCGTAGGTGTCGAGCTTCTCGACCCGACGCATGTCGATATCGACCTTGCTGACCGCACCCTCGGCGGGCGCTGTTGCCGTGACCAGACGGTCGAGGACCGCCGCATTGTCCGCGGTCCATTCGCCGCTGGCAGTGAGCTGCAGGCGCTCGCCGCTGGTCCGGCCGCTGAGCAAGTCGTGCTCGGTCAAACTTCCCTCCGCCCTGTGTGCCTCGGCGGCCTCCATTGCGCGGATTTCCTTGGGGAAAACCGCATTTGGCCGGCATACTTAACTACCGCGCGGGTGCTGTCGAGCATTCGTTAACCCATTATTAATCATGGTTAAGCGCCCCCCGTCCGCCCTCACCACGCGCATCGAGCGGTTCCCGATCCGGGGCTCCTTCGCGATCAGCCGGGGCGCCAAGACCGAGGCCGTGGTCGTGGTCGCGGAACTTGCCGACGGCGGGTGCCGGGGCCGCGGCGAATGCGTCCCCTATGCCCGCTATGGCGAGACCCCGGACGAGGTGGCCGCCACGATCGAGCGCCTTCGCGCCGCACTGGCGGACGGGCTCGACCGGGAGGGCCTCCAGAGCGCGCTGCCGCCGGGAGCGGCGCGCAACGCGCTCGACTGCGCATTCTGGGACCTCGAAGCCAAGCGCAGCGGCCAGCCGGTTCACGTCCTCGCCGGCTTGCCGGCGCCGCGGCCGGTGGTAACCGCCTACACAATCTCGCTCGCGGAGCCCGAAGCGATGGCGCAAGCCGCGCGCGCGGCCGCCCATCGCCCGCTGCTGAAGATCAAGCTCGGCGGCCAAGGCGAGCACGGCGATGCCGAACGGCTCGCCGCCATTCGCGCTGCGGTTCCCGGCGTGGAACTGATCGTCGATGCGAATGAAGGCTGGTCCAGGGACAACATCGAACGCAATCTTGCGGCATGCGCGCGCGCCGGTGTGACGCTTGTCGAGCAGCCCCTCCCCGCGGGAGACGATGAGTTCCTGCGGCGGATTGCCCGACCCATTCCTGTCTGCGCCGACGAAAGCGTGCATGACCGCGCATCGCTTGCCGCGCTCGCCGGCAAATACGACGCGATCAACGTCAAGCTCGACAAGACCGGCGGCCTGACCGAGGCGCTTCTGCTGGTGCGGGAGGCGGAACGGCTCGGACTCGTCGTGATGGTCGGTTGCATGGTGGCAACGTCGCTGTCGATGGCGCCGGCGCTGCTGATCGCGCAGACCGCGCGCGTCGCCGATCTCGACGGCCCGCTCCTGCTCGCAACAGATCGGGAGAACGGGCTCGTTTATGAGGGCAGTCTGGTTCATCCGCCGGAACGGGTGCTCTGGGGATGAACCGGAAGATTTTTCTAAATTTTCCGGCTTGGCATTTCACTTGCTTTCACCCTACGCTGTGCGCGGGGATAGCGACCCACGCTCAATGAGGTCGGGAGGCGGGGACATGCGAGTGCGCGGAATTCTGTTGGCCGGTTGTCTCGTTTTGGGTTCGGTGTCGACAGCTTCTGCCTCATTTCGAATTTCGCACGATCCCGGCGGCCAGATCGGCCCCTATCTCGACCGCTTCGCAAACCTGCGCAATTCCGGCGAAAGCGTCGTCATCGACGGACCGTGCCTGTCGGCCTGCACGATGCTGCTCGGCCTGATCCCCAAGGAGCGCATCTGCGTCACGCCGCGCGCGCGGCTCGGCTTCCATGCAGCCTGGCTTCCCGATGCCAATGGCCGTCCGGTGAAAAGCGTAGCGGGGACGCAGGCGCTCTGGGAAATCTACCCGCGCCCCGTTCGCCGGTGGCTGTCGAGGAATGGCGGCCTCAAACCGCAGATGGTCTATCTGTACGGCCGCGAGCTTGAATCGATGTATTCAGCCTGCCGCTGATATCTGCTGCCGCATCGCGACAATGACAAGGCCGCCGAGCGAAGCGCAAATCGCCATCACGGCATAGCCGCCTGCGCCGAACGCCGCATAGAGCTGGCCCGACACGCCGAGCAGCACGGCCAGCACGACGCCGAACAGGGTTGAAAACACGCCCTGCGCGCTCGCAGCGAGACCGGGCGGCGCCGAGCGCGCGACATAGGCGACTGTGCCAAGATGGGTCGCCCCGAATGACAGGCCGTGCAGCGCCTGCAACGCAAGCAGGATTAGACCTTGCGGATCGAAGGCCATCGCGCTCCAGCGAATGGCTGCGCCGGCGGCGCCCATCGTCAGCAGGGCCGCAGGTCCGATGGCCGGCGAAAACCGCCCGGCGAGCGCGAACAGAAGGATTTCCGCGATTACGCCGGTCGCCCACAGGATGCCGATCGCACTGCCTTCGAACCCGGCCGCCTTCCACTGCACGGTCGAGAATGCATAGTAGAAGGCGTGGCTGGCCTGGATCAACGCGGCCGCCGCAACGATTGCAAGGAAAGCGGGCTTGCGCAGCAGCATCGCGACCCGCACGGGCGCATGAGACGAAATGTGCGGCACGCGATGCGGAACCAGCAGCAGCGAGATCAGCGCGAGCGCGACGGCCGCCGCCGCGAGCAGCCACACAATGTTCGCGGGCGCGATCCGGTCGATCGCATAGCCGACCCCGATATTGGCCACGACGAAGGCGACCGACCCCCACAGCCGCACCGGTCCATAGCGTCGCGCGTCGAGGCGTTGCAGCGCATAGGCGTCAGCAATCGTCATGATCGGCGTGTTGGGAATCGACACCAGAACGACAATTGCCGCGATGGTTAACGTCGCCGACGCGAAGCCGAGCCCGCAATACCCCAGAGCCGCGGCAAGCGAGAGCAGGATCAGTATCCTGCGTGCATCGCCATAGCGGTCGCTCAATCGCGCAATTGCGGGGACCGAGACGATGCGGATCAGCGTCGGGATCGCCAGCACGAGCCCGATTTCGCGCGAGTCGAGGCCCTTCAGCTCGAGCCAGAGGGGCAAATATGGAAGCTGGATGCCGGTGAGGACGAAATAGGCGGCGTAGAACAGCGCGAGCCGGGATGCGAAAATGGGCTTGGTCGCGGACGCAGGATGGGTCATATCTGAATAGTCCGCGGTCGCCGCCCCCGGCAGTGGCCCTGTGCGATCCCGGTTGGTCCGAGTAACGTGTGATGTCCGACGATGCCGGCGCCCTCAGCGTGCAGAATTCGCCCCCGACGGAGGCGGACTACAACAAGATTTTCAGCGCGGTCATGGAGACCGAGCGGGGCCGCTGGTTCCTGACCGAGTATGCGCGGCGGAACCGGAGCGCCGACACCACCGTCATCCTGACCGTTCTCGACCGAATCGAAGCGACGATGCGCTTCCAGAAGGCGGTCGCGCAGGCCGCCGGGCCTCTCGGCGCGTTGCAGCCCGAGATCGAGGATATCAAATCCCGCATCGTCAGCGCGCGCGAGAATCTCGCCGCCATCAAGCCCCACGGATCGTCTGGAGGCAAGCCATCGGATTTCGACGCGCTCGCCTATGCGCTCGAACAGCTCAGCCTGAAAATCCGCTCGGCAACCGAACGGCTGCTGGACGGGCGGTGGTCCTCGCCCGAACGCGCTTCCGTCGCGAGTGCGGAAGATTTCGAACGAGATACCGGCGAGATTGCCGAATCCTGCGCGGCGATCGAACGGATCGCCGAGGACGCCAAGGGCGTTGCCCGGCTCCTGCGGACCATCGAGGATCGCATCGATCTTTTCCTTTCGCAGGCCGAGCAGATCCGCAGCGAATCCGAGCCGGCGGCAAAGGCGGCTCAGGCGCTTGATCGAAAGGTCGACGGTGCCGAGATCGCGGCGGAAGCTGCGAACGGCAGCATCGCGGCCGCCGCACAGGAGCGCACGATCGAGGCGGGCCCCGACTGGGTTCCGCCGATCATCCAGACGGATGCCGGCACGAACAGCGAGGAACGGGCCTTCGAGCCGCAAGCCGCGCCCATTGTCGCACCGATCAAGGGACCGAGCGGCTGGCTTTCGAAGCTGTCGCCGGTGGTGAGCTTCACGGCGCGCCTTGCCTACGAAGCCGACAATGCTGCGGCGCCTTCGCCGCAAGGCTCGAGCGCAGCGGCGGCCCCGCCCTCGAAGGCAGCGCCGCCTGCGGAACCGCCGGCAGCGGATCCAGGGTCAACCGAAAAGCCCGCGCCGCAGGTGCAAGCAACGCGCGCATCCATCTCGCAGTTTCCAAAGCGGAATGCCGCCGAAGCTGCTGTCAAGGACAAGGCCCCGGGCCCGCTGTTCGACACCTATTTCCCGGCGTCCGACAGCTTCAGATTCAACTTGCCGCCGTTGCCGCCGGAAAGGCGCAGCGATTCCGGTGCCAGCAAGAGCAGCGGCGAGACCGAAACCGCGAAGGCGCCGGCTCCGTCCGTTGTCGAGGGACCGTCGAAGCCGCACACTTCCCTTCCTGCGCCGGACGCATCGAAGCCGGACGCGACGAAGAGCGCGCCCCGCGATAGCGCCGATACGACGATGGCATCGGCGGAAGCGGACGCATCACCCAAAGCCGAAAGCAGGCCCGAGGCCGAGACCGGGCCCGAAGCCAGAGTTGACGCGAAGCAGGATTTTACAGGCTCGCTGCTGGCCGCGCTCGAGCGCGAGATATCGGTCCCCCTCGTCGAAGGTGCAGAAGACGCAAGGGCGCCGTCCGATGAACTCGCCGCGAGCGAAAAGCCCAAAGACCCGTTCGACGCGACGATCGAGGCGGAACTGGAGCGTCTGCTCGCCTTGCCGGCAGAGACGGCAGCGCCGTCGCCGGAGGCCGCCAGCGAGAACCCTGTCGCTCCGCCGGTTCTCCGGCCCTCGCCGAAACAGGATACCCAGACGAACGCAGGCCCGCGCGCCGGCGCTGTCCCGCCGGTGAACATCGTGCCGCCGGAGGCCGTGACCATGCGCGCGGCCCCGGACATCAGATTGGGCATCGACGAACGGATAGGCCAGATCGCACCATCCGTTGCGGCGGCAACAAGCCTGGACGAATCCGCGGCGCCGGCCTTTGACCGTTCATCCTCGCCGCTCCGCACCGCAGGCGGCTCTCCGACCCGAATGGCCGGCGCCAAGCCGGCCGCGGCGAGTGCCGCACCGGCCGATGGCGCGGCAGCCCTGGAGCAACCTACGAGTCCGGCCCTTGATCCCGGCGGCGCGACGGCCTTCGGGCAGGAGGACACCCGGGCCCAAGACAAATCCGTTGCCAAGGACCCAGTGCAAGCGCCGGCCTCGGACGCGAACGGGATTGCCGCTGCGGACGCCGAGGCGCCAGCGGCATCCTTGACGCGGGCAGCGGCAGATCGGACGAGCCCGGCGATCGCGCCGGTCCGGGAAGGTCCCTCTGTCCCCGCGAATGGAAACGGTGCGGGCGAGCCCGGCGCA
>JACAEG010000359.1 GCA_013388965.1 Pseudorhodoplanes sp.
GCCTTTCGCGAGATATCGCGAGACATTGCGAAACATATCGGACGCAACGTGCAGCTGGATCAGTTCCTTCAGGAGCTTCAGTTGCGCTCGAAAGAGCCCTCGCCGAAACCGGGCACCGTGACCCTCATGACCATACACGGAGCGAAGGGGCGGGAGTTCGACCTAGTTTACGTCGTTGGACTGGCGGAAGATATCATGCCATCTTATCAGAGCCGGCAAAAGGGCGACAGCAGCCCTGAAATGGAAGAGGAGCGCCGGAACTGTTTCGTGGCAATTACGCGCGCCAAGGAGTGCCTGATCCTGAGCCACGCCCAGCATTATCGCGGCTGGCGGAAGCAGCCTTCGCGGTTCTTAGTCGAAATGGGCCTTGTCCAGTAGACCCTCATCTCAGCACGCACCTTTAGACCGAGTGTGGAGTTGCACGCCAAGCCTCTCGCCTAGTACCACCTCGATGGAACGAAGGCGTGGTCGTCTGTGTCACCGAACAGCTGTTCAGCTGCAAACCGATCCTCGATCGCTTGTGCCGAAAGGCGCGCTTCGCGCTTTGCCAAATGCTCCCTCGCCCAGCCGAGAAAGCTTGAAAGGCGCGGCGTCGGTTGGGCCGGGACTTGTGTCGTGAGCATGGTGATGAGTCGGCGCAGCCGATCGAGTTCGTCGAGTTCGGCCAAGATTGCCCCAAGTCCCGCAATTCGGCGGTCCTCGACATGCTTCACGCGCGCCGCCAGTTCCCGTTGGCGTCGCTCTTCCTCAATCCGGCGATGCTCCGCCTCGCGCCTGAGACGTTGCTCCACTTTCGCGGCGGCAAGAACCGCGAGCGCCACGCCGATTTCGCTCGCCATGGTCTCGAGCCGCTGGATCTTGGCATCTCGGAAGGTACGGCGAGGTCCTGTCCCTCCGAGCACGTATACCTGCTCGAACTCGAACGAGAGCTGACCTGTCGGGTGGTAATCCCATTCGGGAAATCGCGGCCTGTCGAGGAATACAGCATCCCAAGCATTTCGCCGCGCAGCCAGATCACGCTTTCGTTGCCAAGCCTCCTCTTTGGCACGCTCTGCATCAGTCAGCGCATGCTTTTCACGCTTGACCAACTCAGAAATCGAGAAGCCGATGACTTCAATATCCGACTTGAAGTGCGCTGAACCCTCTCCCCCGACGAGTTGGAATCCCTGTAATGAGGCCGCCCGTATAATCCGGGGCAGGATGACTGCGAGCCGTTCAATAGATTCCGGTGCAACCTCGCACTTGATGAGCCCGGCTCCGCTGACGGTGACCAGGCCGATATCGGACGATTTCTCCTTTCTGAGCTTGGCGATGGTGCGGTCGACGATCGGGTGCGGAGGCGCAGCTTCGTTATCGTCGCCTTCGGATGCAGAAATGCGTGCCTTCTCGCGCACGGCCGCAAGATTGGCGGATTCGCGACCGAGGTCGGCACCGGCAATGGTGATCCTGTCGGGAGTACCGGGCTTGGCCTCCTGCAGTGGTGTCTGCTTCACCTTCTTTCCGGCCGCCTTTTTCACCCACCAGCCGAGCGGCGGGTTGGGAATGCCATGCTTTCTGCAGATCTTGTGGAGCGCAACGTCGGAGATGGCGAACTCCTTCGCTAGGTGCGTCATCGGCTTGGACCAGACGAGCTCGTAAAATTGCTCACGCGTGAATACTCGAGCCACGATCGTTTTCTCTACGACGCCAGCCCGGGTGCTCGGGCTCGCTCGCGATGGCGTGCGAGCCGGCGGCGGTGTTCGTCTGTCAGCGGAATGGGGGAGCTCCAGCGCAGTTCGGCGCGCGCTTGTTCGCTGAGACTGGACGAAAACTCGGGCTTGCCCTCGTCGTCGAAGGTCACGAGTGCGCGGTCGAATGCGGCGTCCCAAAGGGCCGAAAGGAGAAGTCCGTTATGCACGTCGAGCCGCTCGGCGTCGCTGTTGCATTCTGCCCATGGGATGATGTGCGAGGCGCGGAGCAGGGCCGTATCGGAGATCCCTGTCAGGGGGCAGCGCCTCCGCCAGTAGTCCATCAGACGATCGCGAAAGATGTCCTGTCCGATCCTCTGCACGACCAGCCGTTCGGCCTCCGTCGACTGCGGCAGGTTTGCGACCCGAAGCTCGAACTCCCGGAGCGGCGCGTCGGGCAGGCTGACCCCGAGTTCGTAGACACGATGCAGCACCCCATAAAGTGCGCCGAGCGTGTCGAAGGCGAAGCGAGCGCGGCCTGGCCCGGCCACGTCGACCGCGGGTACCCCCAACTCCTCGATGACACCATGATGATCGAGGGCGAGATACCACGGCCCTGACGGTCCTGCCGCGGCTAGGTAGATCTGGCCTTTCGCGGTGGTCGAGCCGAAGGCCGTCCAGCCGGCCTCCTCGCCAAGAACGCGGCGGAAGCCATTCTGCCAAGCGACCTTTTCGCATTCCTGCCGAACCACGAAGGACTGCGGTGACTCGAGCATCATAGGTCCATTCTGAAGAGACGTTCCTCCGCGGGAGTCGAAGTCATTGCTAATCGTACATAATTGTCGCCTTGCAACTCCTTTGGCGGCGCCGTTGTCGTCGTAACGATATATTGGAAGCAAGGCGCTTCCGCCTCTTCCTCCCATTGATGCACAAGACTGAATAGGCGAGCGTAGAGTTGCCCGTCCAAATCCGCCTCACGCGGGCTGTCGTGGACAAGGAAAGCTGGCAGGTCCGCCTTTTCCTCGACGGCCATGTGCAGCGCGGCGAGGTCGAATGCGACGATCTTCAGGGAGTCTAACGC
>JACAEG010000365.1 GCA_013388965.1 Pseudorhodoplanes sp.
ACGATGCCGGCGAGGTTCTTGCGCTCCTCGATCAGGAAGCGGATGTCCGGCAGCACCAGATCCACGCCGGGCAACTGGTCTTCCTGCGCGAAGGACAGGCCAAGGTCGACCGCGAGCCAGGTCTTGCGTCGCTCGTCCCCCAGCCCATAGAGGGAGAGGTTCATGCCGATCTCGCCAACCCCGCCGAGCGGCGCGAACACGAGCTGGTTGCCGCGCGCCATCAACGCGCCTCCGCCTTGCGGACAGTCCGCACCTGGCCGAAATGCACATCGCCCGCGGCCACGGCGATCTCCCGCTTGTCGGCCATGCGCACGATCAGGCGGCCGCGCTCGTCGAGCGTCTCGAAGACGCCCCGCACGATTTCATCACCGACCGAGATCGACACCGGCTGGCCGATGCCCGCGGCCCGCGCGAGCCAGAGATTGCGCAGCTTCGCCACCCCCGCGCCGCCATCCCAGATCGCATGGAAATCGACCCAGGCGTCCGACAGGGCTACAAACAGGTCCTCAGGCCGGACGCGGCGGCCCAGTCCCGCCAGCGAGACGGCCGGGACGGCCACGTCGTCCGGCGCGGACGCGACATTGACACCGATCCCGACCACGACGCGCAACTGCCCTTGCGTGCGTTCGGATTCCAGCAGGATGCCGGCGAGCTTGCCGCCGCCGGAGAGCACGTCGTTCGGCCATTTGAGGGCGATGTCGAGGCCGGGCGCGCAGAGCCGGATTGCCTCGTCAAGCGCGAGTGCGGCCACGAAGCCGAGCGTGGCCGCCTCACCCGGCGCAAGCGCGGAGGTGATCAGAAGGCTGGCGGCGAGATTGCCCTTGCTTGTGGACCAGGCGCGGCCGCGCCGTCCCCGCCCCTGCGTCTGTTCGGCCGCCACGACCCAGAGCGGGCCGCCCTCGCCGGCACGGGCGCGCGAGAGCGCCTCGGCATTGGTCGAACCCAGCGTCTCGAAGGAGGCGATGCGGTAGCCCGCCTGCGCGGCGCGCGGACCGAGCGTGAACGGCATCAAAACAGCGACTTCGCCGCCGCGCTTGCCGCGTCGAGAAGCGGCAGCGGATAGATGAAGAACAGGAGGTTGAACAGGCCGCTGACCGCGAGCACCGCCGCCTGCTCCCTCGGCATCGGCTCGAAGCTTTTCATGGGCTCGTCGAAATACATCGTCTTGACGATGGCGAGATAGTAATACGCGCCCACAACGCTCATCAGCACGCCGATGACGGCAAGCCCGAACAGGCCGGCATTGATCGCCGCGAGGAACACGTAGTACTTGGCGAAGAAGCCTGCGAGCGGCGGGATGCCGGCGAGCGAGAATAGCAGCATCGCGAGCAGGAAGGCCATTGCCGGCTTGGTGCGGGCAAGGCCGGCGAGATCGGAGATTTCCTCCACCATGCGGCCATTGTGCCGCATCGAGAGAATGCAGGCGAAGGTGCCGAGCGTCATCGCCATGTAGATCGCGATATAGATCAGGACGCCCTGCACGCCCGCTTCCGTGCCGGCCGCCAGCCCGACCAGCGCAAAACCCATATGGCCGATCGACGAATAGGCCATCAGCCGCTTGATGTTGTGCTGTCCGATCGCCGCGAAGGCGCCGAGCGCCATGGACGCGATCGACACGAAGACGATGATCTGCTGCCATTGCAGCGCGATGGCCGGGAAGGCCACGTAGGCGGCGCGCAGGAACAGCGCGATCGCCGCCACTTTCGGGGCCGCCGCGAAGAAGGCCGTGATCGGCGTCGGCGCGCCCTCATAGACGTCGGGCGTCCACATGTGGAACGGCACGGCGGAAATCTTGAAGCACAGCCCGGCGAACAGGAACACAAGTCCGAACATGAGGCCGAGACCGCCCTGCCCCGCGGCCTGCGCGATGCCGGTGAAGGAGACCGTCCCGGTATAGCCGTAGATCAGCGACGACCCGTAAAGCAGCATGCCCGACGACAGGGCGCCGAGCACGAAATATTTCAGGCCGGCTTCGGTTGAGCGCAGCGAGTCGCGGTTGCTGGCCGCGACCACGTAGAGGGACAGGCTCATCAGTTCGAGACCGAGATAAAGCGCGATCAGGTCGCCAGCGGAGATGATCATGCCCATGCCGGTGCTGGCGAGCATGATCAGGACTGGAAACTCGAATTTCTGCAGCTTCTCGTCCGCAAAATACGTCAACGACATGAGTATGGCGACCGCCGAGCCGACGAAGGCCAGCGCCTTGAGGAAGCGCGCGAAATCGTCGAGGACGAAGCTTCCGCCGAAGGTGACGAGCTTGCCGCCGGGCAGAAGCACCTCGATCGCCGCGGCCGCAACCAGCACGGTCATGGCGGCAAGGCTGACCACGGGATCGGTGCGGCTTCCGCCATAGGCCCCGAGCATCAGCAGCAGCATCGCACCCACCACCAGAAGGATCTCCGGCAGTGCGGGAAGAAGGCTCGCAAATTCGAACGGTGCGCCCATCTCAAACCATCAATTCGACCGGGGCTGCCCGAGCGCAGCCGCCTTCTTGCCCTGGGTGGCCTGCTGATAATTCGAGACCAGGGCGTTGACCGAGGCCGACGACATGTCGAGCACCGGCTTGGGGTAGAATCCGAACAGGATCGTCAGCACGACCAGCGGCGCCAGCACTGCGATCTCGCGCCAGCTCAGATCGGCGATGTTGGCGAGCGCCGGCTTTTCCAGCTTGCCGAAGATGATCTTGCGGTAGAGCCACAGCGCGTAGGCGGCCGACAGGATGACGCCCAGGGTTGCGATCGTGGCGACCGGGATGTTGACCCTGAAGGTGCCGAGCAAGGTGAGGAATTCCCCGACGAAGCCGGACGTGCCCGGCAACCCGACATTGGCGAGCGTGAAGACCATGAATGCCGCCGCGTAGAGCGGCATGCGCTCGACCAGGCCGCCATAGGCCGCGATCTCCCGGGTATGCATGCGGTCATAGACGACGCCGACGCACAGGAACAGCGCACCGGAGACGATGCCGTGGGAGACCATCTGGAAGATGCCGCCGCCGACCCCCTGAGCGGTCGCCGCGAAAATGCCCATCGTCACAAAGCCCATATGGGCGACCGACGAATAGGCGATCAGTTTCTTCACATCCTCCTGCACCAGGGCGACGAGCGAGGTGTAGACGATCGCGACGACCGAGAGCGCGAAGACGAGCGGCGCGAAATAGAGCGAGGCATCCGGGAACATGGGCAGCGAGAAGCGCAGGAAGCCGTAGCCGCCCATCTTCAGGAGGATGGCCGCGAGGATGACCGAGCCCGCCGTCGGCGCCTCGACATGGGCGTCCGGGAGCCAGGTATGGACCGGCCACATCGGCATCTTCACCGCAAACGATGCGAAGAAGGCAAGCCAGGCCCAGGTCTGCAACTCGCGCGGGAAGGCAAATTGCATCAGCGTCGGAATGTCGGTCGTGCCGGCCTTCCAGTACATCGCCATGATGGCGAGCAGCATCAGCACCGAGCCGAGCAGCGTGTAGAGGAAGAACTTGAAGCTCGCATAGACCCGGCGCGGTCCGCCCCAGATGCCGATGATCAGGAACATCGGAATGAGACCCGCCTCGAAGAACAGATAGAACAGCACGAGGTCCAGAGCGGCGAAGGTGCCGACCATCATCGTCTCGAGGACGAGGAAGGCGATCATGTATTCCTTGACGCGGTTCTGCACCGAGTCCCAGCTCGCGATGATGCAGATCGGCATGATCGCGGTGGTCAGGATGATCAGCGGCAG
>JACAEG010000355.1 GCA_013388965.1 Pseudorhodoplanes sp.
ACGGCGGGCCTCGAAGGGCCGCGGCCGCACGCTCCTGCCTGTCATCCTTCGACGACCGCTACGCGGCCGCTGATGACGGAGCAGTCAAAGCAGCGGCGCGACCGGCACGTTCGCTTCGGCCGGCTTGCTCTCGGGCTTGCTGTCCGGCTTTGGGGCCGGCTTCGCCGCGGGGTCCGGCGCAGGCTCCTGTTTCCTGATCTCGATCTTGCGGATCGGGCCGGCCGGCGCGCTCGCTGTCTGTTCGGCGCGCGCATCGGCCCCTGCCGGCCGCGGACGCGGCGTCGGGGCGGCCGCGGGATCGGCTTTCGCCGTTTTGGCCTCCGGCGGGGTCGGCGGTTTTGCCGCGCGCGGAGCCGTGTCGGAGCGCGGCCTGTCCGGGCGGAGAACGGCGCCCGGGGCCACCGGGGGGCGGCGCCTGTCGCGGTCGAGATCGACGTCGACATCGACGTCGACATCCACGTTGACTTCGATATCGTCGTCGTCCGGCATGACGAGAGCGCCGTAGCGCGGATGGAGCGGATATGCGGCATAGCGCGGCGGCGCGACGTAGACGGGCGTGACCGCGAGCACATCGCCGCGCCGGGCATGCACGACCGCCCGCACCCTGAAGCCGCGGGCATCCACCGCATCGACCACATAGACGCGCGGCCGCCGCACGGGCGGGGCGAGCGGCCGCAAGCCCATCGACCGGACGATCGCCTCGACTTCGTATGGCGGCAGCCCAAAAGCCGCCATGCGCACCGGAGGCGGAGGCGCGTCGTAGGTCATTGGCGGTGCGTAAGGCGGATATGAATCCGCAGCCTTCGCTGCCACCGGCAGCGCGGATATCGCAACACTACCCAACAGAACCAGCGTCCTGATCTGCACGACGCGCTCTCCCCTTTTGGCGAACATGCGCAATACCCGACGTTCGCGAATGCGACGCTCGCTTTGGATTTCGGCGGAGCTTGGGCGCAGCTTGGGCGGAATTCAGCGCTTTTGAAGAAGTTCGGCAAAGCGGGCGATCTCGTCCTCGGTCGTGGCGAACGAGGTCACGAAGCGGGCAAGCCGGTCGGTCGCGTCGGCCTGCATCCCGCCCGGCAGCCGGTCGCTTTCGCGCACATAATAGGCGGCGCCGCCCGCCCGAAGCTTGCCGTCAAGCCTCTCGGGAATGAGCGCAAAGACGATGTTGGCCTCGACCGGCCATACCGGCTGGATACCGGCCGACCTGAGACGCTCCGCCAGGCGGTCGGCCATCGCGTTGGCGTGCCGCGCCAGCCGCAACCACGTATCGCGCGCCAGAAAGGCCTCGAACTGGGCGGCCAGAAAGCGGTGCTTGGAGAACAGGTGGCCGGCGCGCTTGCGGCGCTCATGCATCGCATCGGCGATGGACGGATCGAAGAATACCACCGCTTCGGCCGCCATCGCGCCGCCCTTGGTCGCGCCGAAGGACAGGATGTCGACGCCGGCCTTCCAGGTCAGCTCGGCCGGGCTCGCATTCAGGCGCGCGACCGCGTTGGCGAAGCGCGCGCCGTCCATATGCACCTTGAGCCCGTGCGCATGCGCGATGCGGGCCAGTTCGGCGATGTCGCCGGCACGATAGATCGTGCCGGCCTCGCTCGCCTGCGTCAGCGACAGCGTCGCGGCATTCACCTGATGCGGGCGATGGCCGGAGTAACGGGCAATGGCGGCGGCGACCGTCTCGGGCGCGAGCAGGCCGTTGTCGCCGGGCAGCCCGATCAGCTTCAGCCCCCCGCCGAAGAATTCCGGCGCGCCGCATTCGTCGGTCATGATGTGCGACTGGGCATGGCAGAGAACCCCGCCCCAGGGCGGCGTGAGATGCGCAAGGGCCAGCGCATTGGCTGCGGTCCCCGTCGGCACCAGGAAAACGGCGACCTCGCGCTCGAACAATTCACCGATCTGCCGCTCGACCCGGCGCGTCAGGTCGTCGTTGCCGTAGCCGAGGGCAAAGCCCGGATTGGCTTCGGCGAGGGCCCGGAGGATTTCCGGCGCGATTCCGGCAGTGTTGTCGCTGGCAAAATTCATTTTCGATCCCTTCACGCCAGAAAGCGCGAATGACGTCCGCGGGCAACAGGATTGCGCCGGTGCTCCCCGCAGATTCTTCTTGTTTCGCGCACGCTGCGGCGCGAGAAATAATGCAGACGGAATTGCTGGCGCGGCCGCATCCGCCCCTTGTGCCGGGGGGCGAAATTTGGCATCGTCCAATAGGACAGCAATGCTGTCTCTTTAGGAGCCAGGCGGCGCAGGCGAATCTGGGCCGCGGACGAGACGGTGCAGCTCGGCACCGCAAGTCCCAAGCTCCAGGGCAGCACGAGGCCGCGCCGGACGCAGCGGCGGCTGCCGCTCCGGGCAAGATTTTTCCGCGAAGCGCAGCGCCGGACAGCGCGGCGAACGCGGCAGACGCGCCGGCGCCAGGAGGTACCGGCCGAGGTTGGGGTGAGATGAGCGCGAGCGAATTCGACAGGGAAAGCTGGCCGCACGGATATACCGCGGACGCCTTCCCGGATTCCGCCGACCCCGGCGTGCCGGCCGCGACCGGACTCTACGATCCGGCGCGCGACAGGGATTCCTGCGGCGTGGGCTTCATCGCCAATATCAAGGGTCAGAAGTCCCACCAGATCGTCGAAGACGCGCTGCAGATTCTCTGCAACCTCGAACATCGTGGCGCCGTCGGCGCCGACCCGCGCATGGGCGACGGCGCCGGCATCCTGGTGCAGATGCCGCACCGTTTCTTCGCGCGCAAGGCGAAGGAGCTCGGCTTCGAATTGCCCGAGCCCGGCAAATATGCCGTCGGCCACCTGTTCCTGCCGCGCGACAAGAAGTGGCGCGAGACCATCCGCAAGACGATCGAGGAGACCGCGCTCAAGGAGGGCTGCAAGGTCCTCGGCTGGCGTTCCGTGCCGACCGACAATTCCACGCTCGGCTTTTCGGTCAAGCCGACCGAGCCGGTGCACATGCAGGTCTTCATCGGCCAGGTGCAGCAATTCAAGACCGAGGCGGATTTCGAGCGGCGGCTCTACATTCTGCGCAAGGCGATCTCGGACGCGATCTATCGCCAGCGCGACCGGCGCATCTCCGGCTATTATCCGGTGACCTTTTCCTGCCGCACGGCGATCTACAAGGGGATGTTCCTCGCCGACCAGCTCGGCACCTATTATCCGGACCTGCACGAGCCGGACTTCGAATCCGCGCTGGCGCTCGTGCATCAGCGCTTTTCGACCAACACCTTCCCGACCTGGTCGCTCGCGCATCCCTACCGCTTCATCGCGCATAACGGCGAGATCAACACGCTGCGCGGCAACGTGAACTGGATGGCGGCGCGGCAGGCGTCGGTATCCTCGCCGCTCTACGGCGACGACATCAGGAAGCTGTGGCCGATCTCCTACGAGGGGCAGTCGGACACCGCCTGCTTCGACAACGCGCTGGAATTCCTCGTGCATGGCGGCTATTCGCTCGCGCACGCGATGATGATGATGATCCCGGAAGCCTGGGCGGGCAATCCGCTCATGAGCGAGGATCGCCGCGCCTTTTACGAATATCACGCCGCGCTGATGGAGCCGTGGGACGGCCCCGCCGCGATCGTCTTCACCAACGGCCGCCAGATCGGCGCGACGCTCGACCGCAACGGGCTGCGGCCGGCGCGCTATTACCTGACCAACGACGACCGCATCATCATGGCCTCCGAGATGGGCGTGCTGCCGATCGCGGAAAGGGACATCAAGAAGAAGTGGCGCCTGCAGCCGGGCAAGATGCTGCTCGTCGATCTCGACGAGGGCCGCCTCATTCCGGACGAGGAGTTGAAGGCGACGCTGGCCGGCTCGCACCCCTACAAGAGCTGGGTCGAGCGCACGCAGCTGGTGCTGGAAGACCTGCCGGACGTCGACGGCAAGCCGCAGCTTTCGAACCTGTCGCTGCTCGATCGCCAGCAGGCCTTCGGCTACACGCAGGAGGACATCAAGCTTCTGATGACGCCGATGGGCACGACCGGCGAGGAAGCCATCGGCTCGATGGGCAACGACACGCCGATCTCGGCGCTGTCGGACAAGTCGAAACTGCTCTTCACCTATTTCAAGCAGAATTTCGCGCAGGTGACGAACCCGCCGATCGATCCGATCCGCGAGGAAATCGTCATGAGCCTGGTCTCGATGATCGGGCCGCGGCCGAACCTGTTCGACACCGAGGGCGTCTCGAGGACCAAGCGCCTGGAAGTGCGCCAGCCGATCCTGACCAACGGCGACCTGGAGAAGATCCGCGCGATCTCGAGCCTTGAGGATTCGCACTTCAAGTCCTGCACGCTCGACATCACGTTCGGCGCCGACAAGGGCGCGAAGGGACTGGAGCCCGCGCTCAAGGCGCTGAAGGCGGACGCCGAAAAGGCCGTGCGCGAAGGCTACAACATCATCATCCTGTCCGACCGCAAGGCGAGCGCGGAGCGGGTGCCGATGCCCTCGCTGCTCGCCTGCGCGGCCGTGCACCATCACCTGATCCGCCAGGGCCTGCGCACCTCGGTCGGCATCGTGCTGGAAACGGGCGAGCCGCGCGAGGTGCATCACTTCGCATGCCTCGCGGGCTACGGCGCGGAGGCGATCAATCCCTATCTCGCCTTCGAGACGCTGGTCGCGATGAAGGACGAGCTGCCGGTCAAGCTCGACGAGAAGGAAATCGTCAAGCGCTACATCAAGTCGGTCGGCAAGGGCCTGCTCAAGGTGATGTCCAAGATGGGCATCTCGACCTATCAGTCCTATTGCGGCGCGCAGATTTTCGATGCGGTCGGCCTCAAGTCCGAATTCGTCGCGACCTATTTCACCGGCACCGCGACCCGCATCGAGGGCGTCGGCCTCGCCGAGATCGCGGAAGAGACCGTGCGGCGTCATCGCGATGCTTTCGGCGATGCGCCGATCTACAGAAACGCGCTCGACGTCGGCGGCGAATACCAGTTCCGGACGCGCGGCGAGGATCATGCCTGGACCGCGGCGACGGTATCGGCGCTGCAGCACGCCGTGCGCGGCAATTCCTACGAGAAGTACCGCGCCTTCGCGAAAATCCTCAATGAGCAGTCCCAGCATTTGCTGACCATCCGCGGCCTGTTCCGCATCAAGCAGGCCGCCGAGGACGGGCGCGAGCCGGTGCCGCTCGAGGAAGTGGAGCCTGCGAAGAACATCGTGCGGCGCTTCGCGACCGGCGCGATGTCGTTCGGATCGATCTCGCGCGAGGCCCATACCACGCTTGCCATCGCCATGAACCGGATCGGCGGCAAGTCGAATACCGGCGAAGGCGGCGAGGAAGCCGATCGCTTCAAGCCGCTGCCGAACGGCGATTCGTTGCGCTCGGCGATCAAGCAGGTCGCCTCGGGACGGTTTGGCGTCACGGCGGAATATCTCGTCAATTCCGACATGATGCAGATCAAGATGGCGCAGGGCGCAAAGCCCGGCGAAGGCGGACAATTGCCCGGCCACAAGGTCGACAAGGTGATCGCCCGCGTGCGCCATTCGACGCCCGGCGTCGGCCTGATCTCGCCGCCGCCGCATCACGACATCTATTCGATCGAAGACCTCGCGCAGCGCATCTACGACCTGAAGAACGTCAATCCGCTGGGCGCGGTGTCCGTGAAGCTCGTCTCCGAGGTCGGCGTCGGAACGGTCGCCGCGGGCGTTTCGAAGGCGCGCTCCGACCACGTGACGATTTCGGGTTTCGAGGGCGGCACCGGCGCCTCTCCCCTCACCTCGCTCAAGCATGCCGGCAGCCCGTGGGAAATCGGTCTGGCCGAGACGCACCAGACGCTGGTCGCCAACAGGTTGCGCGGGCGTATCGCGGTGCAGGTCGACGGCGGCTTCCGCACCGGCCGCGACGTCGTGATCGGAGCGCTGCTCGGCGCCGACGAGTTCGGCTTTGCCACCGCGCCGCTGATCGCGGCCGGCTGCATCATGATGCGCAAGTGCCATCTCAACACCTGCCCGGTCGGGATTGCGACCCAGGACCCGGTTCTGCGCAAGCGCTTCACCGGCCAGCCCGAGCATGTCATCAACTACTTCTTCTTCGTCGCCGAAGAGGTGCGCGAGCTGATGGCCGCAATGGGCTATCGCTCCTTCGACGAAATGATCGGGCAGATGCAGATGCTCGACCAGCAGGCGCTGATCTCGCATTGGAAGGCCAAGGGGCTCGATTTCTCGCGGCTGTTCACCAAGCCGGTCGCGCCGGAGGGCGTCGCGATCTTCCATTGCGAGGAGCAGGATCACAAGATCCATGACGTGCTCGACCGCAAGCTGATCGCGCAGGCGCAGGCCGCGCTCGACCGCGGTGCGCCGGTGAAGCTGACCGCCGAAATCCGCAACGTCGACCGCTCGGCGGGCGCGATGCTGTCGGGCGAGGTCGCCAGGCGCTACGGCCATGAAGGCCTGCCCGAGGACACGATCCATGTGAAGCTGACCGGCACCGCCGGCCAGAGTTTCGGCGCCTGGCTCGCCAAGGGCATCACCTTCGATCTCGAGGGCGAAGCCAACGACTATGTCGGCAAGGGCCTTTCGGGCGGACGGATCATCGTGCGGCCGGCGCACGACGCCGGAATCGTGCCGGAGGAGTCGATCATTGTCGGCAACACCGTGATGTATGGTGCGATCACCGGAGAGTGCTATTTCCGCGGTGTCGCGGGCGAGCGCTTCGCAGTCCGCAATTCCGGTGCGACCGCCGTGGTCGAGGGCGCCGGCGACCATTGCTGCGAGTATATGACGGGCGGCGTCGTGGTGGTGCTCGGTCCCACGGGTCGCAACTTCGCGGCCGGCATGTCGGGTGGCGTTGCCTATGTGCTGGATGAGGATGGAAGCTTCGCCTCCCGCTGCAACATGGCGATGGTCGAGCTTGAGCCGGTGCCGGCGGAAGAGGACGTCAACGAGCGCGTCTATCACCACCGCAACGATCTCGAGACCTCGGGCCGCGTCGAAATCCTCACCAACATGACCCGCTTCGACGCCGAGCGGCTGCGTTACCTGATCGGGCAGCATGCCCGTTTCACGGGCTCGGAGCGCGCAAAGGCCATCCTCGCCGACTGGCAGAAATATCGCGGCAAGTTCCGCAAGGTGATGCCGGTCGAATATCGGCGCGCGCTCAACGAGCTTGCCGCCGAGCAGGCCGCCGCTGCGATGCAGGCTGCCGAATAAGCCATGCAGTCTGTCGAGTAGTCATGGGCAAGATCACGGGATTTCTGGAAATCGAACGCGAGGACCGCGATTACGCGCCCGTCGCCGAGCGCGTGAAGACGTGGACCGAGTTCGTCCTGCCGCTGTCCGAGAAGGAAATCCGCGATCAGGCCGCGCGCTGCATGGATTGCGGCATTCCCTATTGCCACGGCACCGGCTCGGTCGCGCCCGGCACGCCCGGCTGCCCGGTGAACAACCAGATCCCGGACTGGAACGACCTCGTCTATCGGGGCGAATGGGAAGAGGCCGCGCGCAATCTGCACTCGACCAACAATTTTCCGGAAGTCACCGGCCGCGTCTGTCCCGCGCCCTGCGAGGCCTCCTGCACGCTCAACATCGACGACAACCCGGTCACGATCAAAAGCATCGAATGCGCGATCGCCGACAAGGCGATCGAGTCGGGCTGGATCAAGCCGGAGCCGGCCGCGCGCAGGACCGGCAGGAAGGTCGCGGTGGTCGGCGCCGGCCCCGCCGGCATGGCCTGCGCGCAGCAGCTTGCGCGCGTCGGACACGAGGTCCATGTCTTCGAGAAGCATGCCAAGGCCGGGGGCCTCCTGCGCTACGGCATCCCCGACTTCAAGATGGAGAAGGGCATCGTCGATATCCGCGTGAAGCAGATGGAAGGCGAAGGCGTCACCTTCCATTACGGCGCGCATATCGGCGTCAATGTGCCGGCGGAGACGCTGCTGAAGGATTACGACGCGGTGGCGCTGACGGGCGGCGCGGAAAAGCCGCGCGACCTCCTGATCCCCGGGCGCGATCTCGAGGGCATCCATTTCGCGATGGATTTCCTGCCGCAGCAGAATCGCCGCGTGTCCGGCGAACCGTTGGGGGACACGAAGCCCATTCTCGCGACCGGCAAGCATGTCGTCGTGATCGGCGGCGGCGACACGGGGTCGGACTGCATCGGCACCGCGATCCGGCAGGGCGCGCTGTCCGTGCTCAATTTCGAGATCATGCCGCAGCCCCCGGAAAAGGAAAACAAGGCGCTGACCTGGCCCTATTGGCCGCTCAAGCTGCGCACCTCATCGAGCCACGAGGAAGGCGCGCAGCGGCAATTCGCCGTGCTGACGCAGCATTTCCACGGCGAGAACGGCCACGTGAAGTCCCTGCAATGCGTGCGGGTCGATTCCCAGCTCAAGCCCATTCCCGGCAGCGAATTCGAAGTGAAGGCCGATCTCGTGCTGCTGGCGATGGGCTTCGTGCATCCGGTGCAGGAAGGGCTGCTCAAGTCGCTGCATGTCGAACTCGATCCGCGCGGCAACGCCAGGGCGTCGACCGACGACTACAAGACGTCCGTGCCCAAGGTGTTCGCTGCCGGCGACATGCGGCGCGGACAATCGCTGGTGGTCTGGGCGATCCGCGAAGGCCGCCAATGCGCCAACGCGATCGACACCTTCCTGATGGGCTCGTCGACGCTGCCGCGGTGACGCGGCGACCTATTGCACGCCGAACAGGCCAAAAAATCCGCGCGGGCCGCCGAACGAGGGCGGCGCGGACCGCC
>JACAEG010000366.1 GCA_013388965.1 Pseudorhodoplanes sp.
ATGAGCGGCAAGTGGTTCAATGCCGTGCCCTACAATGTGCGCCGCGACGATCACCGAATCGATATCGACGAGGTCCGCAAGCTCGCGCACGAGCACAAGCCGAAGGTGATCGTCGCCGGCGGCTCCGCCTATCCGCGCGTCATCGACTTCAAGGCGTTCCGCGAGATCGCCGACGAGGTGGGCGCGACGCTGTTCGTGGACATGGCGCATTTCGCGGGCCTCGTCGCCGGCGGCGTGCATCCGTCTCCGTTCCCTTATGCCCATGTGGTGACAATGACGACCCACAAGACGCTGCGCGGTCCCCGCGGCGGCGTCGTGCTCACCAATGACGAGGACCTGGCGAAGAAGATCAATTCCGCGGTCTTTCCGGGCCTGCAGGGCGGCCCGCTCATGCATGTGATCGCCGCCAAGGCGGTGGCGTTCGGCGAAGCCTTGCGGCCAGCGTTCAAGGTCTATGCCAGGAACGTGGCCGAGAACGCCAAGGCACTCGCCGAAACGCTCCGGTCAAGCGGCTTCGACATCGTGTCCGGCGGCACCGACACGCATCTGATGCTGGTCGATCTGCGGCCCAAGCGGCTCACCGGCAAGGTGTCGGAAGCGGCGCTCGGGCGCGCGCATATCACCTGCAACAAGAACGGCATCCCGTTCGATCCCGAAAAGCCGACGGTCACATCCGGCATCCGGCTCGGCACGCCGGCCGGGACCACGCGCGGCTTCGGCATCGCCGAATTTCGGCAGATCGGGGAGATGATCGCGGAAGTGCTCGACGTGCTGTCGCAGAAGCAAATGGAAGAGGATTCGCTCGTGGAAGCGGCGGTGCGCGAGAAGGTGAAGAAGCTCGTCGCGCGCTTTCCGATCTACCAGTGACGGGGCGACGGCGAACCAGGCGAAGGGTCATCGCCGGGCTTGTCCCGGCGATGACAGAGGGAGAGGGGACGCCATGCGCTGTCCGAATTGCGGCAGCCTCGATACGCAGGTGAAGGATTCGCGGCCGACCGAGGATTCGGCGGCAATCCGGCGCCGCCGCGTCTGCCTGTCGTGCCACTTCCGCTTCACCACCTTCGAGCGCGTGCAGTTGCGCGAGCTTGTCGTCATCAAACGCAACGGCCGGCGCGTGCCGTTCGACCGCGACAAGCTGATGCGCTCCGTGCAGATTTCGCTGCGCAAGCGCAATGTCGATCCCGAGCGCGTGGAGCAGATGGTCTCCAGGATCGTGCGCGAGCTGGAAAGCCTCGGCGAGAACGAGGTCACCTCCGAGACGATCGGCGAGATGGTGATGGAGCATCTGCGCGGGCTCGACGACGTCGCCTATGTGCGCTTCGCCTCGGTCTATCGCAATTTCCGCGAGCCGAAGGATTTCGAGGACGCCATCGCCGAATTGTCGTCCGAGGAGGAGAAGACGGCCGCGCCTGCGCCCGCGCGCAAGTAGGCGTTAGCCGTTATCCTCGAAACCCGGATAGAGCGTCATGCCGCCATCCACGAACAGCGACGCGCCGTTGACATAGTCGCTGTCGTCGGAGGCGAGCCAGACGGCGGCCTTGCCGATATCCTCCGGCTCGCCGATCCGCCCGTGCGGGATCAGCGCGAGAAGCCGCTGCAGCGCCTCGTCGGTTTCCCAGGCGGCGCGATTGATCGGAGTGCGGATCGCGCCCGGAGCGATCCCGTTCACGCGGATGCGCTGCGGCGCCAGTTCCTGCGCGAGGCTCTTCATCAACATCAGCACGCCCCCCTTGGAGGCCGCGTAATTCACGTGGCCGGCCCAGGGGATGATCTCGTGCACCGACGACATGCAGATGATTTTTCCGCGCGCGCGGGACAGCTCCGGCCTGTCGGCCTGTTGGAGAAACTGCCGCACGGCGGCGCGGCAGCAGAGAAACTGCCCGGTGAGATTGACGTCGATCACGCGCTGCCAGTCGGCGAGGGTCATGTCGACGAAGGCCGCGTCGCGCTGCAGTCCGGCATTGGCGACGAGAATGTCGAGGCGGCCGAACCGCTCCACCGTCTCGCGCATCATCCGTTCGACCGCCTGTTCGTCCGAGACGTCGGCCTGGATCGAAAGCGCCTGCCCGCCGCCCTGCACGATCTCGTCCGCGAGCCTTTCGGCAGGTTCGCGCTGCCCGCTGTAATTGACCGCGAGCGCGGCGCCCGCGGCGGCGAGCGCTCGGGCGACAGCCGCGCCGATGCCTGAGCTTGCCCCGGTCACCAGCGCGGTCTGCTCCCTGAGCGGCCTGTGGGCCTGCGACATGCCTGATGGTCCGGAATTCATGTTGCGCAAGGCTCTCCCGTCATCAAATAGTCCGGGCATAACGGTGCCGCAGCCCGAACCGTTCCCGTCCGGCCGATTGGTAAACATGTCCGCATCCCCGCATGACGATCTCCGCTACATGCAGCTTGCGCTGTCGCTCGGGCGGCGCGGGCTTGGCAACACCTGGCCCAATCCGGCGGTCGGCGTCGTGATCGTGCGCGACGGCGTGATCGTCGGGCGCGGAGTGACGCGGCCGGGCGGGCGGCCTCATGCCGAGACCGAGGCGCTGAAGCAGGCGGGTCCGTCTGCGCGGGGCGCCACGCTCTATACCTCCCTCGAACCTTGCTCGCATCATGGCAAGACGCCGCCCTGCGCCGACGCGATCGCGGAGGCCGGAATTGCGCGTGTCGTCTCAGCCATTGAGGACCCCAACCCGGACGTGGCCGGGCAGGGGCATGCCCGCATGCGCGGGGCCGGCATCGCCGTCGAGGTGGGGCTGTGCGCGGAGAAGGCGGCGCGCGCGCATGCGGGGCATATCCGGCGCGTGCGGGACGGCCGTCCGCATGTCACGCTCAAGCTCGCGGTCTCCGCCGACGGCAAGGCCGCGCGCGCGGGACGCAAGCCCGTCCAGCTGACCGGCGAGGAGACGCGCGCGCGCGTGCATCGCCTGCGCGCCATGAACGATGCGATCCTGGTCGGGATCGGCACCGTGCTCGCCGACGATCCGCTGCTGACATGCAGGTTGCCCGGAATGGAGAAACGCTCGCCGGTCCGGGTGGTGCTCGACGCAACCTTGCGATTGCCGCTCACGAGCAAGCTCGTGTGCTCGGCCCGCGAGATTCCGGTCTGGACGATTTTCGCGGCCGACAAGGACCTCGCTCGGGGTGCAGCCCTGCATGATATCGGGGTCGAGACCATGCCGGTGCAGCGGGCCGGCGAGGGGATCGACCTGAAAAGGGCGCTGCACGCATTGGCGCAGCGCGGGATCACGCGCCTGCTGGTCGAAGGCGGCCCGACCGTCGCGGCCTCGTTCGTCGCCGCCGATCTCGTGGACGAGGTCATGCTGCTGCGCTCGCCGATGACGATCGGCCCGGACGGGATCGACGCCCTCGAGGGCCTGCCGCTCGCGGCCTTGACCGCCTCGCCTCGGCTCCGGTCCGGTGGTATCGAGACGAGCGGCGCCGACGCCATCGAGACATTTGCGCGGGTCTGATCGATGTTTACCGGAATTGTCACCGATATCGGCGAGGTCGTGGCGGTCAAGGCGCGCGCCGGCAACCTGCACCGCATCAAGATCGCCTGCCGCTACGACCGCGCCTCGATTGCCGACGGCGCCTCGATCGCCTGTTCGGGCGTCTGCCTGACGGTGGTGGGCGCGGGCGAGGAGGATGGCCGCACCTGGTTTGCGGTCGATGCGGGCGACGAGACGCTGCGGCTCACCAATGCGGGTGCCTGGAAGCACGGCACCCGACTTAATCTCGAACGGTCACTGAAGCTCGGCGACGAGCTTGGCGGCCATCTTGTCAGCGGGAATGTCGACGGTCTCGCCGACATCCTCACGCGCGAAAACCTGACCGACATGATGCGTCTGACCTTGCGCGCGCCCGCCGCGCTGGCTCGCTTCGTTGCGCAAAAGGGGTCAGTCGCGCTCGACGGCGTTTCGCTGACTGTGAATGCCGTCGCCGGCGACACTTTCTCAGTCTTGATCATCACGCACACGCTTGCGGTCACGACGCTCGGCTCCCTTCAGGCCGGCGACAGGGTCAATCTCGAAGTCGACCAGATGGCGCGCTATGCCGCGCGATTGCTCGAGTCCGTCCCCTGAAGACACCGCTATTGCGGCCGCCGGGTCGCGTTGCTACTGACGCCTTTTGGAGTGACTCCGGTCCATGGTCGAGCCGCGGCGCAGTGCCAGCAACGACAACAGCGCCCTCACGGGTGCGCGCATGCTTATTGTCGAGGCGCGCTTCTACGACGATATTGCCGACGCCCTGCTCGCGGGCGCGATGCGCGCGCTGGAGGAGGCGGGCGTTCCCTCGGATCGCATCACCGTTCCGGGCGCACTCGAGATTCCGGCCGCCATCGCGATCGCGCTCGATGCCGCCGAGCGCGCGGGCGCGCCCTATGACGGCGTGGTCGCGCTTGGCTGCGTCATTCGCGGAGACACCATCCATTTCGAGATCGTCTCCGAGCAGTCGGCGCGCGGACTGATGGATCTCTCGGTCGCGCGTCGCATCCCGCTCGGCAACGGCATCATCACGGTCGATACCGAGTCTCAAGCCTGGGCGCGGGCACGCCTGCAGGAAGGCGACAAGGGCGGCGATGCCGCGCGCGCTGCGCTTGCCATGCTGCGGATCAAGCGCAAGCTTGCCGGGAGCAGCGCATGAGCGCCGCGCCCAGGGAGGACCGCAAGGCCAACCGGCGCGGCGCGGCGCGGCTTGCCGCCGTGCAGGCGCTCTACCAGATGGACATCGCGGCCAAGGGCCTGAACGAGATTCTGGCCGAGTTCGAGAAGCACTGGCTCGGCGGCGAAGTCGAGGGCTCGCAATATCTGCCGGCCGAGGCGGCCTTCTTTCGCGACATCGTCGGCGGAACCGTGCGCGAGCAGCGCAAGCTCGATCCCCTGGTCGACACGGCGCTCGCTGAAGGCTGGCCGCTCAAGCGCATCGAGGCGCTGCTGCGCGCGGTGCTGCGGGCCGGCGCCTACGAGCTCGATCAGCGCCGAGACATTCCCGCCCGCGTCATTGTGTCGGAATATGTCGATGTGGCGCATGCCTTCGTCGACCGGGACGAGACCGGCATGGTGAACGCCGTGCTCGACGCGCTGGCGCGCAAGCTGCGAACCGACGAGTTCGACCGCGCGCCCCGCTAGCGCGGCCGCTTTTGGTGCTAGGGTCGCTCCGTGAAAAACTTGCCCTCGGCCGAAGACAACCTGATCGCGCGCTTCTTCAAGCCGCTCGCGACGCATCCCGGTGCGTTCGGCCTCGCGGACGATGCGGCCGTGTTCGCGCCGCCTCCCGGGCACGAGATCGTGCTCAAGACCGACGCCGTGATCGCGGGTGTGCATTTCCTGCCCGACGATCCGCCCGACACGGTCGCGCGCAAGGCCTCGCGCGCAAATCTCTCCGACCTTGCCGGCAAGGGCGCGCAGCCCGCGGGCTTCCTGCTGTCCATCGCGCTGCCGAAAGAAACCGACGAAGCCTGGCTTGCGCGCTTCTGTGCGGGGCTCGCCAGCGACGCCCTGGCCTATGGCTGTCCGCTCTTTGGCGGCGATACCGACAGGACGCCGGGCTTGCTGGCGATCACGATCCTTGCGTTCGGCACCGTCCCCGCTGGCCGGATGGTGCAGCGCGCGGGCGCGACGCCGGGCGATGTCGTGGCCGTGAGCGGCAGCATCGGCGACGCGGCCCTCGGCCTGAAGCTGCGGCGCGATCCCGCGCTCGCGGCGCGCTGGTCGCTGTCGGATGAGGATCGCGATTTTCTGCTGGCGCGCTACCGCATTCCCGAACCGCGCGTCGCGCTCGCGCCGGTGCTGCGCGAATGCGCCTCTGCCGCGATGGATATTTCGGACGGCCTTGCGGGCGACCTCGCCAAGCTGTGCCGGGTGTCGAATGTCACGGCTTCAGTCGAGGTTGCGAAAGTCCCACTGTCGCCAGGCGCGAGGCGGGCGCTCGCCGCCGATCCAGCCTTGCGCGAACCGGTCCTGACCGGCGGCGACGACTACGAGATTCTTTTCACGGTTCCCGCCGCGCGATGGAAAGCCTGTGCGAAGGCTGCGGCCGAGGCCGGCGTCGTTGTCGCGGCCATCGGAACGATCGAAGCGGGAGACGCCGCGCCCGTCCTGATCGGGGACGACGGACAGGCCGTCACCTTCGCGCGGCTCTCCTACAGCCATTTCTGATGGGCCCGGGAGCAATGCGTTTCTGACGGGCTGATCTGTGTCAAGGCGCGCTGTCCTGCCGGCATCCTAGACGCTAAGACTTTCTGGCCGGAGACTCGATGACCGCAATTGCCGACCGTAAGCACGAAGCCGCCCCGGACGACCGGCTGGCCAGGCGCAATGCCATCGTGCTGTCCCTGACGCAGGCTCTGGCCGGCGCCAACAACACCGTCATAGTCGCGACGGGCGGCATCGTGGGTGCGATGCTGGCGCCCGAGCGCTCGCTGGCGACCCTGCCGGTGACGGCCTACGTCGTCGGATTGTGGTTCGGCACGCTGCCGATGGGTTACCTGGCGCGGCATTTCGGGCGCCGGACGGCGTTCCAGATCGGCACGACCTGCGGCGTCGCAACCGGGCTCATCTGTTGCTACGCGGTGCTGCAAGGCTCCTTCGCGTTGTTCTGCTTGGGGGCCTTCGTGTCCGGCCTCTATGCGGCGGCGCATCAGGGCTATCGCTTTGCTGCGGCCGACACGGCGAGCGATACCTTCAAGCCCAAGGCGATTTCCTGGGTGCTGCTGGGCGGCGTTGCCGCCGGCATTGTCGGCCCGCAGCTCATCATCCTGACGAAGGACCTGTGGCCGCCATTCCTGTTCGCGGTGACCTATCTCGTGCAGGCATCGATCGCCGTCGTCGCGGCCGGCGTGCTGGGGCTGCTCAGGATCCCGAAGCTCGCGCCGCCAAAGCAGGGCGAGGAGGGGCGTGCGTTGCGCGCGATCGTCGCCCAGCCGCGCTTCGTCGTCGCAGTCGCCTGCGGGATCGCGAGCTACGCCATGATGAACATGGTGATGACCGCGGCGCCGCTGGCGATGGTGGAATGCAATCACACCGTCACGGACGCAACGCTCGGGCTGCAATGGCATGTCATGGCCATGTTCGCCCCGAGCTTCTTCACCGGACACCTGATCAGCCGCTTCGGCGTGGAGAAGGTCACGGGCGCGGGCCTGCTGCTGATCCTGGCAAGCGCCGCGGTGAGCATCGCCGGCATTGCGTTGTGGAATTTCTGGCTGGGCCTGATCCTGCTGGGCGTCGGCTGGAATTTCGGCTTTATCGGCGCAACGACGATGGTGACGCAATGCCATCGGCCGGCGGAGCGGCACAAGGTGCAGTCCTTCAACGACTTCCTGGTATTCGGCAGCATGGCGGTCGGCTCGTTCATGTCCGGCCAGCTTCTCGCCTCTGCCGGCTGGGCCGTGATCAACGAACTGGTTTTTCCGTTCGTGCTCGCCGCCGGCGCCCTGCTGGCATGGCAGGTGTTCCGCCGGCCGGCGCCGGCCGCGTCCTAGCGGTGGGCGGGCAACGAAAGTCTGAATAATCAGGCATTTCCGCGGTTGCGCTGTGATGCCCTTTTTGGCAATGTCCGCCCGCTTTCGAGGGGCACAGCGCTTTTCGCTAGGTAAATCAAGGCATTTGAGGCTGGCGCGGCAGCGCGCGGCGATTCCATCGAACTTGGGGACCATCCGACCATGACAGCGGCTTTGTGGGTCATCATTGCCTGCGGCGCACTTTCCATCGTTTACGGCATCTGGGCCACCTGGTCCGTCATGCAGTCCGATGCCGGCTCTGCAAAGATGCAGGAAATCGCGGGCGCCGTGCGCGAGGGCGCGCAGGCCTATCTCAAGCGCCAGTACACCACCATCGGCATGGTCGGCGTGGTGATTTTTCTGGTCGTCGGCTTCCTGCTCGGATGGCTGGTCGCGATCGGCTTCCTGGTCGGCGCGGTGCTCTCTGGCGCAGCCGGCTTCATCGGCATGAACGTCTCGGTGCGCGCCAATGTGCGTACCGCGCAGGCCGCGATCGGCTCGCTCGGCGGCGGCCTTGAAATCGCGTTCAAGGCGGGCGCGATCACCGGCATGCTGGTGGCGGGCCTCGCGCTGCTCGGCGTCGCGGTCTATTATTTCATCCTGACCATTCCGCTTGCCTATCAGCCCAACAGCCGCGTCGTCGTCGACTCGCTGGTTGCGCTTGGCTTCGGCGCGTCGCTGATCTCGATCTTCGCGCGTCTCGGCGGCGGCATCTTCACCAAGGGTGCGGACGTCGGCGGCGACCTCGTGGGCAAGGTGGAAGCCGGCATTCCCGAGGACGATCCGCGCAATCCCGCGACCATCGCCGACAATGTGGGCGACAATGTCGGCGACTGCGCCGGCATGGCGGCGGACCTGTTCGAGACCTACGCGGTCACCGCGGTCGCGACGATGGTGCTCGCCGCGATCTTCTTCGCCGGCCAGCCCGCGCTCGGCTCGATGATGATCTATCCGCTCGCGATCGGCGCGGTCTGCATCCTGACCTCGATCGCCGGCACCTTCTTCGTGAAGCTCGGCGCCAGCCAGTCGATCATGGGCGCGCTCTACAAGGGCCTGATCGCGACCGGCGTGCTGTCGCTCGTCGGCGTCGCATTCGTGACCTGGTGGCTGCTCGGTTTCGGCACGACCTACACAACCGGCAACGGCGTGAAGTTCACCGGCACGACCCTGTTCATCTGCGGCGTGGTCGGCCTGATCGTCACCGGCCTGATCATCTGGATCACCGAATACTACACCGGCACCAATTTCCGCCCGGTCAAGTCGATCGCGCAGGCCTCGGTCACCGGCCACGGCACCAACGTCATCCAGGGCCTCGCCATCTCGATGGAGGCGACGGCGCTGCCCGCCATCGTCATCATCGCCGGCATTCTGGTCACCTACGGACTCGCCGGCCTGTTCGGAATCGCCATCGCGGTGACGACCATGCTGGCGCTTGCGGGCATGATCGTCGCGCTCGACGCCTTCGGCCCGGTCACCGACAATGCCGGCGGCATCGCGGAAATGGCCGGACTGCCGAAGGAAGTGCGCAAGTCCACCGACGCGCTCGACGCGGTCGGCAACACCACCAAGGCGGTCACCAAGGGCTACGCCATCGGTTCGGCCGGCCTCGGTGCGCTGGTGCTGTTCGCCGCCTATAACGAGGACCTGAAATTCTTCATCGCGAACTCGGCGCGTCATCCGTATTTCCAGGGCATCACGCTCGACTTCTCGCTGACCAATCCCTACGTGGTCGTCGGCCTCCTGTTCGGAGGCCTGCTGCCCTATCTCTTCGGCGCGTTGGGCATGACCGCGGTCGGACGCGCGGCCGGCTCGATCGTGGAGGAGGTTCGCCGGCAATTCCGCGAGAAGCCCGGCATCATGCAGGGTAAGGA
>JACAEG010000367.1 GCA_013388965.1 Pseudorhodoplanes sp.
AGGTCTTGCGCCGTAAGCTGGGGGGTGCGGGCGCTAAGATTTGGATGGACGACCAGCTCGCCGCCAACCAGGAAGTCACCGAAGAACTGCTCGGCAGGATCGGCCGCAGTCGCGTGCGCGCGGCGAGCCCGAACATCACGACCGCATCCGGGCAATGCTGCCGGATCAGGGCCGGCAATTCGCGATCCACGGCGGCGTAGGAGGTGGGGAAGATGTGCCCGACCAGACGGACATCCGAAAGCGCGGGCCGTCGCAGCCTTGCAAGATGCCGAACCAGCGCCATCGTGGGGTTTGACGGTGCGCCGGGGAAGGGTCCGAAGCCGGTGACCAGGATGCAGCGCGGGCGGGCCAAGGCTCAGGCTCCCAGCACGGCCGCAATCTGCTCGACCGCCAGCATCGGCGAGAGTTTCCCGGCCGCGACGTCCTTCTCGATTTTCGGCAACTGGGTTTTCAGTTCCGGATCGGACCTGAGCTTGGTGTAGAGCCGGTGTTCGAGCATCGCCCACATCCACCGGACCTGCTGCGCGCGGCGCTTCTCGGCGAACTCGCCGGACGCGGTCATGCGTTCGCGAAAATCCGCGATCGTGTTCCACAGGTCCGCGATGCCATCGCCGGTCAACGCCGAGTAGGTGACCACCGGGGGCGTCCAGTTCGGTGACGGCGGCGTGATGATCTGCAGGGCCGCACGATACTCGGCCGCTGCCGCGCGGGCGCGCGGAATGTTGTCGCCGTCGGCCTTGTTGACGGCGATCATGTCGGCGAGTTCGACGACGCCCTTCTTGATGCCCTGCAACTCGTCGCCGGCGCCCGGCAGCATCAGCACGAGAAAGAAATCGGTCATCTCCGCCACGGCGGTCTCCGACTGGCCGATGCCGACGGTCTCGACGAGGATCACGTCGTAGCCCGCGGCCTCGCACAGGAGCATCGTCTCGCGGGTCATCGCGGCGACGCCGCCGAGCGTGCCGGAGGAGGGCGAGGGGCGGATGAAGGCATGGGGATCGCCCGAGAGTTCGGCCATGCGGGTCTTGTCGCCGAGGATCGACCCGCCGGTGCGGCTGGATGTCGGATCGACCGCGAGGACGGCCACGCGGTGGCCCCTGCCGGTGAGATAGGTGCCGAGCGCCTCGATGCTGGTCGATTTGCCAACCCCCGGCGCGCCGGTGATCCCGATCCTCATTGCCTTGCCGGTGAGGGGGAGCAGGTCCTGCACCAGGCGGTGCGCGCTCATGCGATGGTCGGCGCGCTTGCTCTCGATCAGCGTGATGGCGCGCGCCAGCATGGCGCGGTCGCCGTCGCGGATGCCCTTGGCAAGCTGTTCGATGGGGGGCGCTTTCATGCGCAAGTCCAGGCGGGAATCAGCGGGATGTTCAATCGCTGTGCCGCGCGGCGCATGGCGGAGTCCAGTGTGCCGAGTGCGGCCTCGCGCTGCATCGCCAGTTTCACATAGGCGGCTTCGCAAGAGGTCAGCTCGTGGTGAGCCGCGAAGGCGGCAACGGGACCGATGGTGTCAAGATCCATCGTGGGCTCAATGCCGATATCCAGCCGATCCAGCTTTGAAAGCATGAAGTGAACATGGTCCACAGTCAGCGAGCCTCTCCTCAATCCGCTGGTGACGAAATTCGCAATCTCGAGCGGCCAATGGCTGGGCACGACGATCGATACATCGACAAGAAGCTCTTCAAGATGCGGAGAAGCCTGCGAGCCCACGCGTCCAAAGAGCCACGCGATGACGAGCGACGCATCGAGGACGATCAATGACGTCCCTCTTCGATCATCTTCTTGATCTCTTCCTGCGACAGGCTGAGATTGAGGCTTCGGCCGAATTCGCGCAATTCCATCAGCGTCTTTCGGCGCTCGGCAATCTGCTCCGGTGTGTAGGGGCTCCCCTTGCGCTCGCGCACCAGCCGCGCCACCGGCTTGCCGTGGAGCGTGATGACGATCTCGCCGCCCCTTTCGACCTCCTCGATCAGGCTCGACAGGTTGGTCTTGGCTTCGAAAATGCCGACGTGTTTCATGAACGGAATCTAGCTAGACTGGTTAGACTGGTCCAGCCAGATTTTGCGCGACCAGAATGCGCTATTTTCCGGCCACTTGCGCCGGCTGCCGCCGCGGCGCCGGGGCGAAGCGTCGCTTCAGCCACAACGCCACCGGCCAGAGCAGTGCCCCGATCGTCAGCGCAGCAAGCACGGCGGAAACCGGCCGCGAGAAGAAGGGCAGCAGGCTGCCGTCGGACTTGATCAGCGAGGTCACGAAACTCTGCTCGACCATCGTGCCCATGACGATGCCGAGCACCATCGCCGCAACCGGATAGCCGTTCGCCTCCATGACATAGCCGATCACGCCGAAGGTGCCGACCAGGACCACGGCGAACAGATTGTTGCCGGTCGCGAATGCGCCGACCGCCGCGCACAGGATGATGACCGGCATTACCGAGGCGCGCGGCGCGCGCAGCACGAAGGTCGCGGCGCGGATCATCATGATGCCGAGCGGAATCATCAGGATGTTGGCGATGATGAAGATGATGTAGATCGCATACATGCTCGACGCCTTCTCGGTGAACAGCGTCGGGCCGGGATTGAGTCCCTTCATGTAGAGCACGCCGATGGCGATCGCGGTGATCGTGTCGCCGGGGATTCCGAACAGGAGCGAGGGCACCCAGCCGCTCGCAAGACTGGCGTTGTTGCTGGCGCCTGCCTCGACCAGCCCCTCGACATGGCCGGTGCCGAACTTCTCGCGCTCCTTGGAGAAGCGCTTCGACATGGCATAGCTGATCCAGGCCGCCATGTCCGCGCCCGCGCCCGGCAGCACGCCGATAATGATGCCGACAATGTTGCCGCGCGTCATCTGCTTCCAGTATTTCCTGGTCAAGGCGAGCTGGCCCGCGAGAATGCTGCCGAAATGGCGCTTCTGGATTTTCGGCGGTTCCGGGCGCAGCATGGCGCGCATCACCTCGCTGACGGCGAAAACGCCCACGAGCGCGGGGATCACTTCGATGCCGCCGAGCAGGTCGACCGAGCCGAAGGTGAAGCGGGGGATGCCGCCGGGATTGTCGATGCCGATGCACGAGATCAAGAGACCGAGCAGCATCGCGGCGATCGCCTTCACAGGCGAGGACCGCGCGACCAGCGTCGCGCACATCAGGCCC
>JACAEG010000343.1 GCA_013388965.1 Pseudorhodoplanes sp.
ACGGGCAGCATGCCGGGCATGGCCGCGTCGACCAGCGAGACATGCGAATTGGGCTCGCCGCCGAATTCGGTCGAGGCGCCGGAAAACAGCTTCGAGTTGGAGCTGACCTGGGCGTGGATTTCCATGCCGATCACGACTTCCCAGTCGCCGGTCGCCCCGCTCAGGAGCCTGGATTTTCTCAAGGGTGCGTTCATGGCATCTTTTCCGGGCGCTTTATGGCCCGCGGCTTGGCGCGTCGCAACGGCGTTTTTGCGGCAGCGGCGTCAGACGATGACGATATGCTGTCCCAGAGCCTGCTCGACCACGTCGAAGGTGTCGATGAATTCCTCGAAATCGACGACCCGGCCATCCCGCAGCGTGATCAGATCGACGATCCGGAAATTCAGCCGCCGCTGCGAGCCGCGCTGCAGGAAGACCACATCGGAGACCACCGCCGCCCGGTCGCCGTCCACGATCGTGCTTTGCGGCCGGTATTGATCGATCTCGTAATCGACAGCGAGCTGGCCGAGCGATTGCAGCGCGGCAGCGCGCCCGCGCCGCCGTCCCGCGAACGGGAAGATCGCGCGCGGCGCGTGGATGACCCAATCGATATCCTCATCGAAGCGAGCCGCAATGCGGTCCAGGTCGCCCCGCACATATGCGTCATACATGTCCTGCACGATGGCGCGCGTATCCTCGGTTTCGCTCACGGTGCGTCTCCCCCAGGAAGGATTAAACCGTCGAATCGCGCGGGCGTCACTCTTCAAGAGATGCGCCTAACCGGAAGTCTTATCTACAAGCAATGTGTGCGCAATGGTCTCCCATTCGTCATCCAGCGAGGTTTCGCACACCGGTTGCCCGGCATTCGCGTACCAATAGCGCGCATTGGGCAGATCGCCTTCGACGCGATGCAGATGCGCATGCACCCAGGATGCCTCGCGGTCGTCCTCGTGCGCCATGACGATCCCGTGCGCGCGATCCCAGTCCCCCTTGCCGCTCCACCACAGCGCTTCGAGCGCGGGCGAAAGTTGCGGCGGGGGCGCATCGCTGGAAATGCTGGCGCGGAAGGCCGAGGGCGTCACGATCCGAGCCCTGGCGCGCGCCCCGCGCCGGATGCATAGGCCGAGGGAAGCCCGAGGTCGCGGCCAAGCGCTTGCTGCAGGATATCGAGGCCGTCCGCGAAATAGTGATATTCCACGAGCTTGCCCGCGCGATAGCGCTGGAAGGCGGCAACCTTGTAACGCATCACGCGGCCGGACGAACGCTGCCGCAGTGTGCAGTCGCAGATCAGCGCGGCGCGGTCGCCTTCGACCAGGACAAGCAGCAACTCGTTGCGCAGGGTTTCAACCACATCGTCGATGGCCTTCAGCGCGGCCAGCACCTGCGACTTGCCCTTGATGCGATTGGGAAAAGGAAGTGCCTCGGGCGCCGCATTCATGATCCACTCGATGTCGTCATCGAACAGATCGACCACGAATCCGCGGTCTCCGCGGTCGAAGGCCTCGTAGGCCTGATAGACCAGGTTGCGAATGTCTTCGGCCGTCATCGTACCCCGCCCGAATCTGCATGAAGCAGCGTGCGGAAGCATGAACGGAAGTCACGTCATGATCAACGCAGGTGCGGCCGCCCCATCACCACCACCGTTCCGGCGTGAAGCGTCCGGCGGATTCCTCGATCACCGCACCGAGCGAGAAGAGCGTCTCCTCGTCGAACGGCCGGCCGATCAGCTGCAGCCCGAGCGGCAATCCCTCGCCCGACAATCCGCCTGGCACCGAGATGCCCGGCAGGCCTGCCATGTTCACCGTCACCGTGAACACATCGTTGAGATACATCTCCACCGGGTCCGACCCGCCCTTCTCGCCGACGCCGAAAGCGGCCGACGGCGTCGCAGGCGTCAGGATCGCGCTCACGCCCTGCGCGAACACGTCTTCGAAATCCTTCTTGATCAGCGTGCGGACCTTTTGCGCGCGCAGATAATAGGCGTCGTAATAGCCGGCGGAGAGCACATAGGTGCCGATCATGATGCGGCGGCGCACTTCCTTGCCGAAGCCGGCGGCGCGCGTGTTCTCGTACATGCCGGTGACGTCGCGGCCCTGCTCGCGCAGGCCGTAGCGGACGCCGTCATAGCGGGCGAGGTTGGAGGAAGCCTCCGCCGGCGCCACAATATAGTAAGCCGGCAGCGCGTATTTCGTATGCGGGAGCGAGACCTCGACCATCTCGGCGCCGGCCTGTTTCAGCCACGCGGCCCCCTGCTCCCACAGCCTCTCGATCTCGGGCGACATGCCGTCGACCCGGTATTCCTTCGGAATGCCTATCCTCATGCCCTTCACGGACTTGCCGATCGCCGCCTCGAAATCCGGCACCGGCCGGTCGACGCTGGTCGTGTCCTTGGGATCGTGACCCGACATCGAGCGCAGCAGGATCGCGGTGTCGCGCACGCTGCGGGCGAAGGGTCCGGCCTGATCGAGCGAGGAGGCGAACGCCACGATCCCCCAGCGCGAGCAGCGCCCGTAGGTCGGCTTGATGCCGACGATGCCGGTGAAGGCCGCCGGCTGGCGGATCGAGCCGCCGGTATCGGTGCCGGTCGCGCCGAGACAGATATTGGCGGCGACCGCGGCCGCCGAGCCGCCCGACGATCCGCCTGGCACGAGCGGCGTGTTGGCGCCCTTGCGCCGCCACGGCGAAATGACCGGCCCGAAGAACGAGGTCTCGTTCGAGGAGCCCATCGCGAATTCGTCGTTGTTGGTCTTGCCGAGCATGACCGCGCCGTCGCGCCAGAGCTGCGACGTCACGGTCGATTCGTATGGCGGGACGAAATTGTCGAGGATGTGCGAGCAGGCCGTGGTGCGCACGTCTGTCGTGGCGAACATGTCCTTGATCGCAAGCGGGATGCCCTCCAGCGGTCCGGCCTCGCCTCTTGCGATCCGCGCGTCGCTCTCCCTGGCCATGCGGCGTGCGACCTCGGGCGTCTCCAGCACATAGGCATTGAGGGCGCGCGCCCTCTCCATCGCCGCCAGATGGGCGTCGGCGAGTTCGGTCGCGCTGAGGCGTCTCGCCTTCAAGCCGTCGCGGGCCTCGGCGATGGTCAGGGATGTGAGATCGGTCATTCAGGGCTGTCGCAGGTAAAATCGTTCTTGTTGTCGGCTTGTGTCTTCGGCACCAGCGTCTTGCGTCCGTCCGCCTCGACGATCACCTCGACCTCGCCCGGCAGCGGCAGGTCCATCGCGCGCAACTCGTCCTCGGTCACGCCGTCCGGCATCTTCCCGTCGGCGATCTGCCGCAGCAGCTGGAAGCGGTAATACATCTCGGCTTCCTCGCAGGCGAGGCACATGGCGCTACTCCACCACCTTCGGAACCAGAAAGAAGTGATCCTCGGTGGCGGGCGCATTGCGCACGATCAGGTCAGCGATGCCGCCGTCGGTGACCACGTCCTCGCGCTTCTTCATGACCATCGGCGTGACCGAGGTCATCGGCTCGACGCCCTCGACATTCACCTCGGAAAGCTGTTCCACGAAGGCCAGGATCGCGTTGATTTCGCCGCGCAGATGCTCGACCTCGCCGTCCTCGACCGCGATGCGGGCGAGATGCGCGATCCGGCGCACGGTGGCAGCGTCAACGGACATGGGGGCTCCTGTTGGGTCGGAGCCAGCCTATAGCAGAGCGGCGATTTGCGCCGCAACCTGCCGCCTGTCGGGGTCAGAGTCCGCCCAGGACCTCGAAAATGAAAGCCGTCTGCGCCAGCGCCGCGCCATTGACCAGGGCGTGGACGATCATCGGCACGAGGATCGAGCCGGACCGCCAGCGCAGCCAGCCGAACACGAGCCCGAGCACGAATACATAGACCAGATGGAAGGCGTCGTATTGCTGGTGAAGGACGGTCCAGATCGCGGTCGGAATCAGGATCGCCCCGACCACGCCGACGCGCGTCGCCGCAAGGCCCCGATACATGAAGCCGCGGAACAGCATCTCCTCCGCGAGCGGCGCGGCAACGACCAGCGCGATGGCGAGCAGGACCAGCGTGTTGGTGTCGCGCGCGGTCGTGTAGGCGTCGACCACGAAGGGCGGCACCATCGGCACGCGCAGGGCATAGGCGGCGAGATCGGCAAGCGGCAACAGGAGCAGGATGACCGCGATGCCCGCCAGCACGTCGCGCGCCCTCGGGCGCACCAGGGCGAGATAGTCCGTCAGCGGAACGCGCGCGAACCGGACCGCGGCCCACACGACCGCAAGCTCGGCCGGCACCACCGCGATGGCGGCGAGCGCAATCGTGACACCGTGCGACGAGAAGAAGTCCAGTTCCGCGTCGGACATCTCGCCGGCGGGATCGACAAAGGCGAAGACCGCAATCAGGACGGCGAATTGCGCGGCAATGCCGGCCAGAACGGCGAGCATGCCCCATCCCATGCTCCCCCAGAATCCCCAGGGTGAAGGCGGCCGACCGGGGGCGATCGCGGCGGCGGTCGGCAGGATGGTCTCGGACATGGTCCCTCTTTCGCAGGTGGCGCGGCCCCTGTATCTGGTGGGTCGCAGACCCATCCCGCAAGGTTCAGATCGGGGGCCTGCTCCTGCCGCGCAACCCTTGTTGTGGTTGACGGTGACTGACGGCGGCGGATGTCTCCGCGGCATGACAACATACTTGCTTGGGTGGATCCGTGCTATGCGCCGCCCATGCCCGCTCCGATCCTGCCGCTTGTCGAGGCCGCGCCGCTCTTGCCGGCGCGCGGCACGCTGATCGGGCTCGATCTCGGCACCAGGACCATCGGGGTTTCGGCCTCCGACCCCGACCGCAAGCTCGCCACGGGTGTCGAGACGATCGCGCGCAAATCCTTCACGGCCGATGCGCAGCGCCTGCTTGCGCTCGCCGCCGAACGCAAGGCCGCGGCTTTCGTGCTCGGCCTTCCGCTCAACATGGATGGCTCGGAGGGCCCGCGCGCGCAATCGACGCGGGCTTTCGCGCGCAATCTCGCCAGGCTGACCGAATTGCCGATCGCGCTGTGGGACGAGCGGCTCTCCACCGCCGCCGTGGAGCGCGACCTGATCGCCGCCGATGCGAGCCGCGCCAGGCGCGCGGCCGTCATCGACGAGCATGCGGCCATCTTCATCCTGCAGGGCGCGCTCGATCGCCTCGCGCGGATGGCGGGGCAGTGACTATTTCGATTTGAGCAGCAGGTATTCGGTCGGGTTGTCCGGGCACAATCCGCCGGCGCATTCGACGACCGTCGAGACGCCGTTGCCGAGCACCAGCAGGATGAACAGCACGACGACAACCCGTGCAAATCCGGCGAGCGGTCTGTCGCGTTCGCCCTCGAATTGCCGATCGAACAGCAGCATCGCCGCCGAGCCGATCACGATCGCGACCGCAAGAATGAACGCCCAGGTGTAGAAATGCAGGCCCAGGATGGCGTTGCCGTAGGAGCCCGTGCCCGGCACGATATGCAGCAGGATCTGCCGGATGGAGATCGCGCCGCCCGCGACGGCAGACAGGATGACAATCGCATAATGGGACGGCTTCGGCCCGAAGCGCAGATTGAGCGCGAGCCCCATGCCGGCCGCCGCAAAACCCGCGCGCTGCAGGATGCAGAGCGGGCATGGCAGATCGCCCAGGACCAGCTGGTCGTAGAAGGCGACCGCGAGCACGGCCGCGAGCGCCAGCAGACCGAACGCATTCAGACGAAGCGAGAGGGCCGCAGTCATGGTGCGCTCACAGCCCGATTGTGAGGCTGTCGGTGGCGTGCAGCCTGAAGAGGATCAGCGTCGCCACGATGCCGGCCGTCCACAGCCCGAAGGCTGCGCCGCGATTGCCGGCGGCCGCGCCGACCAGGCCGAGCGCCAGCAGGAAGAACGGAATGCTCATCATCGCGCGGCCCCCTGTTGCGCCGACTCAAGCCGTATCGAGCCTGACGCGGCGGCGCGAGCCCTGCAACCGCCCGAAACGCCGAAGGCGGGCCATTGCCGGCCCGCCTCGGGTTGCCCAGACAGCGTTCGCTGGAACGATTACTGGATATCGACGCGCGGCGAGTTCGTGCCGGGCACCCAGGTCGTGCCGTTGCGATAGACGGGCCCGTAGGGATAGGGCGCATAGGCATAGGCGCCATACGGATAGGCGTAATAGGGGCCATAGGCGCCCGCCGCCGCGGCCGCACCGGCCGCCAGCCCGACGCCCGCACCGACGGCTGCTGCCGTGCCCCAGCCTCCCCAGTGACCCCAATGGCCCCAGCCGCCGCCCCAATGGCCGCCCCAGCGCGCCTCGCTCGGGGCCGATGCCGCAACCAGCACCGCGCCGGCCACCGACAACGCCGCCAGACCCTTCGTGAACGGGCTCATGAGAATCTCCTCTGCCTCTGTCCTGAAAATCCCAGGCCGGGAAACGGCCTTTCCAAAAGCAACCTACAACAACACCCGTTCGTTCCCGATTTCGGGGGAGCCGCGATTTGTCGCGATCGCGCAAAGGACGCGATAACCAATTCGAATGCGTCTAGTGTCCGCTCACGCGGGGCGAGGTCGTGCCCGGCAGCCACACTGTCGCGCCGTCGCGATTGCCGTAGCGCCACAGGTCGTCATGCGGTTGTCCTCTCTGGACGGCGAAGGGCGACTGCGACTGCGCCTGGGGCGCGCGCGCAGGCTTTCCGGTTTGCGCAGAAGCCGGCGGGCTCATCAGCGCCGTAGCGGCGACCGCCAGCGCCAGCGCCGCTGCATGCGATTTGCGAATGATCATGGTCGGCTCCTGCAATGCGTTGTCTCGAATCAGCGAAGCGACACTTTCGCGTCGCGGCTTTCTCCGCCGCCACATATGTTGCCGCGGTTACCCGCGACAGGCGCGCCGCGCGCGGACGGCGTCACATTCGCGTTAACAGGATTTGCGCGCACAAACTCCGCAACGAATGAAAATGCAGCAATCGCAGCGGCCGAAGGCAATCTCAGGCAGGCAAGACTCTCACGCAGGCAGAGCACGCGCGAGAAGCCGCCCCTCCTCGCCCGACAGG
>JACAEG010000360.1 GCA_013388965.1 Pseudorhodoplanes sp.
GCCGCAACCGGTCCAGCACGATGGCGATCTTGCGCACCAGCGCCCAGCGGATTTCCTCCTGGGTCATGCCCGAGGGATCGTCGTCGTCCGGCGGGCGGCGCGGTTTCTCTTTCGCTCCCTTGCGCATGCGGCTTCTCCTGTCCGGCCATGGGGAAATGTCTCCGCGCGCGGACGCGCCGGAGTTTTTCGTAAAGTGCCCCCTCACCATTTTTTGGTGTCGCATATCGGGCAAGCCCGACATGCTTTGCTCCGCATATCGCGCAAGCCCGACATGCGAGGGGGCGGAGCGCCGTGAGGCGCGTCCAGTATTCGCCCGCGCACACAAGCCTGCGCAATGTGCGAAAACCCGTGACGCTCGAGGCGACGACATCCTTGCGCAGGATGTCTCGCCTCACGGCGCTCCACCGCGGCGACTTTTCACCCCGGGGCCGTGCTTCCGGGGCCGGACACCGGACCTTTGTCCGGCTTCATCCCGCAGGCTTTCGCCCGCGTTCGTCCGGCCCTCGTCCAGCCATTGAAGGCAGTCCCGCATAGTCGGGACGGACGGCTGCCCGGGGCGTCCCGGGGGCACGGCTGCGAACCGCACCCGCAGGCGCCGCATCCCGCTCCACTCCAACGACGCCTCGCGAGAGCGCCCCTCGGTGAACGGGATTTAGGAAAGAAATCCCATAAATCGAATCTTGTCAACAGGCTATTTCGGACGTTTTTGACAGTTTCTGAGAACAAATATAGAACAATCAAATTCGCTCATACTTGGCGCCGTCGCTTTCGCAGACAATACGGCCATGACGAATCACGCCATCGTCCCGGCCGATATCGCCAAGCACTACGAGGTGCATGAATGGCGCAATGGTCTTGCGATCCTGTCGGCAGCGCATCCGCAGGAATGGAGCGATATTCAGGCGGTGCTGAAGGGCTTTCGTCTGCTCAAGAGCGATGTATTGAAGCCGGGCGGCTCGAAGGGATTGATTGCCGGCAAGCTCGACGGGCACTTCACCAAGCTCGGATGGATGGAGAAGAAGTTCGAGACCAAGATTGTGGTGGACGAAAGCGAGTTCATTACGCCGACGCACAAGGTCGACTGCTACAAGAACCGGGTGGCGCTGGAAGTGGAGTGGAACAACAAGGATCCGTTCTACGACCGCGACCTCAACAATTTTCGGCTACTCTTCGATCTGCGCGCCATCGACGCAGGCGTGATCGTTACGCGCTGCACGGAGTTGCAGAGGATCTTCAACAAGCTGGGGCGGGGACCAAGCTTTGGTAACTCCACGACCCACATGGCGAAACTACTGCCGCGGATTGACGGCGGTGGCGGAGGCGGATGTCCCATCGTCGTATTTGGAATTCGAGAAGCCTGCTATGTCGAAGATTGAATCCCTCGCCGCTGCCGATCTGCTGCACTTTGCAGGCAAGCGTCGCTTTTCCACAATCCTTGCAGACCCCCCATGGCAATTCACGAACAAGACAGGAAAAGTAGCGCCCGAGCACAAGCGATTGTCGCGCTACGCGACCATGAAGCTCGACGATATCATAGCGCTGCCGGTCGCGCAGATTTCCGCGCCGACCTCGCATCTGTATCTTTGGTGTCCGAATGCGCTTCTGCCGGAAGGTCTGGCCGTGATGCAGGCGTGGGGCTTCCACTATAAATCCAACATCGTCTGGCACAAGATCAGGAAGGACGGCGGACCGGACGGTCGCGGCGTCGGCTTCTATTTCCGCAACGTGACCGAGCTTCTGCTGTTCGGCGTGCGCGGCAAGAATGCGCGCACGCTCGCGCCCGGCCGCAGCCAGGTGAACTTTCTGGCGACGCGCAAGCGCGAGCATTCACGCAAGCCGGACGAGCAGTACGACATTATTGAAGATTGCAGCCCCGGACCGTTCCTCGAAATGTTTGCGCGCGGCACGCGCAAGGGCTGGGCGACGTGGGGCAATCAGGCGGACGACGGCTATAAGCCGACGTGGAAGACGTATTCCAATCATTCTAGGAGTAGTTTGGTGGCAGCGGAATAAAAAATCTATCTATGGCAAACTCTTCCAATCGAAACGATCAGCACGCTGACCTTTCTTGGCATCCATTCAGGGTTGCAGCAGCTACTGCATTAGCCGTAGGTGCCGCTATGATCGGTATTTTTACACAGGTGGTGATTCCAACGCACACTGTTTCTCTCAACAATAATGAAATATCTGAGCTTCGTAAGGAACTAAGAATTCCCGAAGGCCAGAAGACCGGTCTGCGCGCAATGTCAGAGCGGATCGCGGAACTCGAAGAAGAGCTCAAGATTACGAGAGCAAAACTAGCGGCAGCACAACTTCCAAATGTTTTTCAAACAGGAAACCCATATCCTCTTGGACTAAAAGCTATAGAAATTGGGAATAGCGTCTAAGACATTCCCAAATAGTATCCAAAAGCGGAACGAAGCAGAGGATATTGGTCCGTAGACTATCCACATGCTCTCTTTCGAAACATCACTTTCATTGTAAGCCACGAGCAGAAGCCTACGGTAGTAAGTCTATTCGCAGAAAAGCCATTAATCGGTGAAGTCCTGCAGGCAAAATTAACCGAAGCGCTAGGTAGTGGACTCATAAGCTCTGGTCCAGAGTCGGACTGACGCGAGGGCGACTGCGGCAAGGAAGTTTCTTGCGAGTTTGTCGAAGCGCGTGGCGATACGCCGGAAATGCTTGAGC
>JACAEG010000141.1 GCA_013388965.1 Pseudorhodoplanes sp.
ATGCGGATCTGGTTGATGAAAATCACCATGGTGTTGGACTTGTTGATCGAGGCGGTGAGCTTGCGCAGCGCCTGGCTCATCAGGCGCGCCTGCAGACCGGCAGGCTTTCGCCCATCTCGCCTTCCAGTTCGGCGCGCGGCACGAGGGCCGCGACCGAATCGACCACCAGCACATCGACCGCGCCCGAGCGCACCAGCGTGTCGGCGATTTCCAGCGCCTGCTCGCCGGCATCGGGCTGCGAGATCAGGAGTTCGTCGACATTGACGCCGAGCTTGCGCGCATAGACCGGGTCGAGCGCGTGCTCGGCATCGACGAAGGCGCAAATCCCGCCCTTCTTCTGGGCTTCCGCGATGGTGTGCAGCGCGAGCGTGGTCTTGCCCGAGGATTCCGGCCCGTAGATTTCCACCACGCGCCCGCGCGGCAGGCCGCCGACGCCGAGCGCGATGTCGAGGCCCAGCGAGCCGGTGGACACGGTCTCGATGTCCATCGACTTGTTGGTCTTGCCGAGCTTCATGATCGAGCCCTTGCCGAAATTGCGCTCGATCTGGGAGAGCGCGGCATCGAGGGCTTTCGACTTGTCCATGGAAGAACCTTCAACCAGACGCAAAGCGGCTTGGGCCATCGCGGCGCTCCTTTAAGACCTCAGAATCGGGGGGCGGACAACCGCGGAAACCCGGGTCTCCAGCCTTGCGCGCAATGTACATGGTTTGTTCTCAGTTCGCAATATGTTCTTTTCCCCTGTCGGGCGGGCCTATCCCCTTTGGACATGGAGTGGCTGCCGTGCCTAATTCGGCGAAACCCACCGCGCGACATAATAGATCGCCACGAAGGCGATCAGCGCGATCGCAAAAGCAATGGGACGGTATTTCAGCTCGTCATAATCGGGGCTCGGCCGGTGCTCCGAGAACAGCGCGCCCAGCGCGAGAGCCGCCCACCACAGGACCGGCACGATGACGCCCGTGCCCAGCCAGCCAAAGAGAAACGGCGGGCCGGCATAGAGCAGCAGCGATGCATCCGGCTTCAGCTTGGCGGCAAGGCGCATTCGGATATTGGGGTTTCCGGTCATCGCGCATTGGTCGCATCGGTTTCAATTCCGGTTCGCCGGACCGGATTCTGCCCACGATTGCGCCCCTGGACCCGAAATGTTTCGCCCGGCTTTGATCTGCATCAAACGCGGCCGCGGAACTCCGTTCCACAAAATCCAGATGGCAACTTTTCTCTACAAGTGCCCCGTCACGGGCCACAATGTGCAGGGTCTGATCGAGGGGGAGGTCAAGCAGGGCGCCGATGTGCACGAGGCGGTCGTGTGCCTGGCCTGCCGGCAGACCCACCTCGTCAACCCCAGCACCGGGGCGGTGCTCGGCGCCAGGGACAGACCACCGCGCGGACGCTGATTGCAATTCCAAATATTGCGCCGCCGCCCTAGACTTTTCCATGCACACCCGCGCCCGCTATCAGCGCATCGCCCCCTGGTACGACCTGCTCGACCTGCCGTTCGAATACGGCCGCTACCGGACAATCCGGCCGCTGATGTTCGAGGGCCTGTCGGGCCGCATCCTCGAGGCGGGGGTCGGCACCGGACGCAACTTTCCATACTATCCGCGCGGCGCGCGGATCACCGGCATCGACATCAGCGCAGCCATGCTGGCGCGCGCCAGGGCGCGGCTCCCGCAGGCCGCAGCCCCGGTCGAGCTTCGCATCATGGACGTGACCGCGCTGGATTTTCCCGATGCCAGCTTCGATAACGCGGTCTCGACCTTCCTGTTCTGCGTGCTGCCGGACGACCTGCAGGGTCCGGCCCTGCGCGAAATCCGGCGCGTGCTGAAGCCCGGAGGCAGGCTGCGGCTGCTGGAATATACCCGCCCGCAGGCGCGGCTGCGCGGCGCGATCGCGCGGCTGTGGGAGCCGTGGATGAATTTTGCCTATGGCGCAGGATTCGACCGCGACACGGAAAGGCATGTGCCGGAGGCGGGGCTGATCGTCGAGCGCACGCGCTTCGTCTCCGCCGACATCATCAAGCTGATCGAGGCCCGCGCGCCGGGCTGAACGGAAGCCCCTGTCCGTATTGCACTTTCTCGTGATCGGAGGGCCGGAGGGACGCGGCTGCGCTATAATGCCATCCAGCCAATCGAAATTGTGGGAGCGACATCATGCCCGCCCGACCGATCCTGTGTGCCGCCCTCGCCTTCGCCTTCTGCGCGATCCTGCCGCCACCAGCCGATGCCGCGCAGCGCAAGGCGTCCGTGGCCAACAAGCCGGTCGCCCAGACCACGGCCGTCTCGACAAGCCGCGCCGACAAGGAAAAGGTCTGCATCCAGTAGCGGGCGCTGCCGCTTACCAGCGCAGCACCCGCGCGCCGATCCCGGCTCCGAGCGCGGCCGTAATCGCAATCGCCATCCCGAACCAGGCGGCGACGAAGAGCGGCGAATCGTCGGGGCAGTGCACGATATAGAGCGCGGCCGACACCGCCCCGGCCAGCAGACCCGCGCCGCCGCCGGCAAGCGCCGGCCGCGTCGGAGCGGCATGGCGCAGCGCCAGCAGCAGGGCCGCGAGCATGGGCAGCGCCAGCAGCACCATGTTCATCACGCAAATCTGCCAATGCTGTCCGGAGAGCTGCACCATCCATTGCGCCTGAGGCAGGCGCACCAGCTCGACGGCCGCCGCCGCAATCATCACGGCAGCCGCGAGCGCAGCCACCCGCATGGCCGCGTCCGCCGACATTCCTGGCTGTGCCAGCCGCAGCACGATGACCGCGGCGGCGCCGACGAGCGCGAGCATTTCGACGGGCTTGAGCAGGAAAGGCCAGGTCTGCACCGCCTGCGCGAGATCGGGGCGCGGCCCGATCCACAGGACGAAAGCCGCAAGCGACACGGAAAACCCCGCCAGCAGCGCGAGCACGATCGTAAGGGCCGGCGGGCGGCCCTCACGCGCATTGTCGGCGGCGAGCGCACGAATGAGCTGCTCGGTCTTCATCCGTCGTCCCTGTTCCGGCGCGTGAGCGCAGCCAGGCCGCGATGCAACGCGACACGCACGGCGCCCTCGCTGATATCGAGCCTGGCGGCGGTCTCCGCAATGGAGACGCCGTCGATGGCGATCGCGCGCACGACGTCGGCCTGCCGCCGCGGCAGCCCTTCCAGCGAGCGCGTCACGTCCTCCGCCATGCGCGGCTCGATTTCGCCTTCGGACGGCAGAGTCTCGGCAAATAATTCGATCGGGACTTCCACGCGGCTGCCGCGCTTGCGCAGCGCGTCGGTCAGCTTGTGGCGCGCGATGGCATAGAGCCAGGGCTCGAACGGCCTGCCCGCGTCCCAGGTATGCCGCTTCAGATGCACGGCGATCAGGATGTCCTGCACCACGTCCTCCGTATCGGCCAGGCTCTTGCCGGCGCGGGCGAGGCCGCGTCGCACCACGGGGCGCAGCGCGTGCGCAAGCTCGCGCAGACAGCGGTCATAGGCCGCGCCGTCGCCCGCCCGGGCGCGGCGCATCAACGCCGTCCATCCGGACTCTGCGCTCAATGGCCCCTCCCCATCCTACGTTGCCGCGCGGTTCGTTGTTACGCCACGCCGCTCACCGCGCCGTGATCGGCGTGCGGCGACGCATCAAGCGCGTAACACAGAATCGTGTGCCCGTAACACGGCGAGCGCTTTGGCCGAATGACGGTTCGGGATCGCAAGATACGGTCCTGCCCGCCGCTTTTCCGCCGGCACGGCTTTCGAACCAGAGAAGGATGCCATCATGACACCGAAGATCACCGCCGCCGCGCTGGCAGGCTCTTTCGCCGCCGCGCTCTCCATCGCCGCTGCGCCCGCTTTCGCCCAACCGGTCGCCGCGCAGCCCAATTCCGAGAAGTGCTACGGCATCTCGCTCGCCGGCAAGAACGACTGCGCCGCAGGCCCCGGCACGACCTGCGCCGGCACGTCCAAGGTCGATTATCAGGGCAACGCCTGGAAATATGTCGCCAAGGGCACCTGCACCTCGATTTCCACCCCGAAGGGGAACGGCTCGCTCACCCCGAAAGCCTGACGCGACCGCGCGAACGGGGCAACCGCGCCCCGTTCGCCTCCTCGCAGGACGCCACGCCCATGATCGAGACGCAGCTGCCTCCTCGCGCCGGCACCGGATTCAAGCCGCAGCATTTTGCGGACATCATGGCCGGCGACCAGCCGATCGGCTTCGTCGAGATTCATGCGGAGAATTACATGGGCGCAGGCGGTCCGCCGCACGCCCAGTTGCGTGCGCTGCGCGAGCGCTTCGCCCTGTCGGTGCATGGCGTTGCGCTGTCCATCGGTTCGGCCGCGCCGCTCGACCGCGCGCATCTCGCGCGGCTGAAAAGCCTCTGCGACCGCTATCAGCCCGAAAGCTTTTCCGAGCATCTTGCCTGGTCGTCGCATGGCGACCTCTACCTGAATGACCTTCTGCCCCTGCCCTACACGCGCGAAACGCTCGACCGCGTGGCGGATCATATCGACGAAACGCAGGAATTCCTCGGCCGGCAGATGCTGCTGGAAAATCCATCGACCTATGTGCGTTTCGCCGAAAGCAACATGTCGGAAACCGAGTTCATTGCGGAGGTATCGCGCCGCACCGGTTGCGGCCTCCTGCTCGACGTCAACAACGTTTTCGTCTCGGCCAGGAACCACGGCCTGGACGCGCATGACTATCTCGCCGCGTTCCCGCTCGAGCGGGTCGGCGAAATCCATCTCGGCGGGCACGACGCGCAGACCGACGACACCGGCGCGCCGCTGCTGATCGACGCACATGGTTCGCCGGTCGCAGACCCGGTCTGGGCGCTCTACGAGAGCGTCATCGCCCGGACCGGCCCTTTGCCTACCCTGATCGAACGGGACAATGACGTGCCGGCCTGGCCTGTTCTCGCCGCGGAAGCGACCCGCGCCGAGACCGTGCTCAAGCGCGCAAGGGCGCGAGCGGTGGCATGAGCATGCACGCCGAGCGCCAGTCCGGCTTTGCGCGAGCCTTGCTCGATCCGGCCCGGGGCGTCCCGCCCGGTGTGATCGCGCATACCGGCCACCGCATACAGAAGCGCTTCGCCGTCTATCGCAACAACGTTACGGCGAGCCTTGTGACTGCGCTGCGCACGCGCTTTCCCGTGATCGAGAAGCTGGTGGGCGACGAGTTCTTTGCCGCGATGGCTCGCGTCTTCGTGCTCGAGAATCCGCCGCGCTCGCCAATCCTTGCAGAATACGGCGATAGCTTCCCGTCATTCCTGGAACGCTTCGCACCGATGGCCGAGCTCGGTCTTGCGCGCGCGCTATGGGAGACCGGCGGCGACAAGCAGCGCGCACGTGATCTCGCCGGGCAAGCC
>JACAEG010000368.1 GCA_013388965.1 Pseudorhodoplanes sp.
CTCGTCGACGTGGAAGCGCTGCGGATCGAAACGCAGCGCATAGCTCTTGATTGCTGCGGCGGTGAACAGGTGCGAGCCGAGCTCCACGCGCTCCCCGAGCGAGAATTCCTCCAGATATTTCACGCCGCCTCTCCCTGGCGACGCCCCATCATCAGCGCGGCTTTCAGCGTCATGACGCATTCGCCGGACTGATTGCGCAATTCCATCAGCGTGCCGACAAAGCCGAGATCGGGCCTGCTTTTCGAGGTGCGGGTGTCGAGCACGGTGGCGCGCAATGTGAGGCTGTCGCCCGGGCGCACGGGCTTCAGCCAGCACACTTCCTCGATCGCGTTGGCGCCCATCGAGGCCGAGTTCAGCAGGAAGCCGTCACACATCATCCGCATCATGAGACCGCAGCTATGCCAGCCGGAGGCGGCGAGGCCGCCGAGCAGGGTATGGCGCGCCGCCTCCTCGTCGAGATGCATGGGCTGCGGATCGAATTCGGCCGCGAAGGCGACGATCTCCTCGCGCGTGATCACGCGGGGGCCGAATTCCCGGATCTGGCCGGGGGCGAAATCCTCGAAATGGAGCTTTGGCGCGGTCACGGACTATCCGTAGCGTTCGGGCCGCGCTTGCGTCAACGGCGCGGTATCCGTGCACATGGGACGCATGCGCCGCCGTCAAGTCGCGAAGCGGAAATGCAGCACGTCGCCGTCGGCGACCACGTAGTCCTTGCCCTCGAGCCGCAATTTGCCGCCGTCGCGGGCGCCGGCCTCGCCGCCGAGCGCGATGTAGTCGTCATAGGCGATGGTTTCCGCGCGGATGAAGCCCTTCTCGAAATCGGTATGGATGACGCCGGCGGCGGCGGGCGCCTTGGTGCCGCGCGTGATCGTCCAGGCGCGCGTCTCCTTCGGGCCGACGGTGAAATAGGTCACGAGATCGAGCAGCGCATAGCCGGCGCGGATCAGCCGGTCGAGACCCGCCTCCTTGAGGCCGACGGCCTCGAGATAGTCCTTGCGCTCCTCGCGCGAGAGCACGGCGATCTCGGATTCGATCTTGGCTGAGATGACGACCGCGACCGCGCCTTCCTCCTTCGCGCGCGACTCGACCCTTTCGGAGAATGCGTTGCCGGTCGCGGCCGAGCCCTCGTCCACGTTGCAGACATAGAGCACGGGCTTGGCGGTCATCAGCCCGAGCATGGCAAAGGCCTTTTCCTCCTCCGGCTTGCGCACGACGAGGCGCGCAGGCTTGCCCTCGCGCAGCAGCGCGAGCGCGCGGTTGACGAGGTCGAGCGTCTCCTTCGCCTCCTTGTCGTTGCCGCGCGCCTTCTTCTCGAGCGCATCCACGCGCTTCTCCAGGCTGTCGAGATCGGCGAGCATCAGTTCGGTCTCGATCGTCTCGATGTCGGCGATCGGATCGATCCTGCCCTCGACATGGGTGACGTCGGTATCCTCGAAGCAGCGCACGACATGCGCGATGGCGTCGACCTCGCGGATATTGGCGAGGAACTGGTTGCCGAGCCCTTCGCCCTTGGAGGCGCCGCGCACGAGGCCCGCGATGTCGACGAAGGTCAGCCGCGTCGGGATGATCTGCGCGGACTTGCCGATCTCGGCGAGCCTGTCGAGCCGCGGATCGGGCACCGCGACCTCGCCGACATTCGGCTCGATCGTGCAGAAGGGATAATTCGCCGCCTGCGCCGCGGCGGTCTCGGTCAGCGCATTGAACAGCGTCGACTTGCCGACATTCGGCAGCCCGACGATCCCGCATTTGAAGCCCATCAGTTTCTTTCCAAGATCGTGTCAGGTTCGCTCACGAACGGATTGACCACGCGCATCGATCCTATTTTCTGGTTATGTCCGAGATCTTCGGACAGGAAGTGATCGCACCCGAAGGTGATGGCGGCCGCAACGAGCGTTGCGTCGTAGAACGAAAATTTGAAGCGCCGATGGATCGCAAGTCCCAGCAGGGCGGTTTCCGCGGTCGTCGATGCGAGGCACCAAGGCTGCATGGCCTGCATGTTCTCGCGCAGCTCGCGTTCGGTCACATGCGGGAATTTCTTGATAATGTTATGGGCGAACTCGTTTAGAACCTGCGGGCTTATGACCGCGAGATTTCTTTCCGTGAGCGCGTCCAGCCAGGCGACCGCCCGCTCGCGTTTCAGCGGTCCCTTGGGGTCTTTCACGTACAGAAGTACGTTCGTGTCCACGAAAAAGGCGCTCGGCATAGAGTTCCTCTCGGCTCGGCCGGTCTTCCGTCACGCCGGGAAAATCCGGTGCGGCCAGAAACTTCTTCAACGCCTCGGCCTGCGTCACCTGCTGCGCGCGCTGCGCTTCGAGAATTTCGCCGAGATAGCGTGAGAGGCTTTTGCCGGCTTTGGCGGCCTCGACCCGCGCCCATGCGGCCGCCGTTTCGGACAGGGTGATGGTCACGTTCTTCATGTCACGGAATTAGTGTTCCTGTGTTTTCGTGTCAAGCCGAAGGCGGCTCCCTGTCGGCATCCTTGTCCTTGCCGAAGCCCCTGGCCTGCATCGCCAGATGCACCTTGTTCTGGAAGCTGGCGTCATCGCCGCGCGCCAGCAGGCCGGCGTTCTCGGCAATCACCTCGCACAGCGCCTCGACCCACGGCTTTTCGGACTTTGCGAAATCCGACAGCACATGCGCATGCACCAGATTCTTGTCGCCGGGATGTCCGACGCCGATCCGCACGCGCTTGTAGTCGTTGCCGACATGCGCGGAGATCGAGCGCAGGCCGTTATGTCCGGCGATGCCGCCTCCTACCTTGACGCGGACCTTGCCGGGCGGCAGCTCGATCTCGTCGTGCACCACGACGATGTCGGGCAGGCCGATCTTGTAGAAATTCGCCGCCTCCGCGACCGCGCGGCCGGACTCGTTCATGAATGTGCCCGGCAGCAGGAGCAGCGTGCGTGCGCCTCCGAGCGTGCCCTCCGTGGCGACCCCCTGGAAGCGCCGGCGCCACGGCGCAAAGCCGTGGCGCTTGGCAATGGCGTCGACCGCCATGAAACCGATATTGTGCCGGTTGCCCGCATGGCGCGCGCCCGGATTTCCGAGCCCGACAAAGAGAAGCATGGAGGGTCGGCGGCGCACGCTGGCGCCGCAGCCTTACTTCTTCTTGTCGCCGGCGGGCGCGGCACCGGCCGCAGGCGCGGCACCGGCGGCGGGCGCCGCGGCAC
>JACAEG010000155.1 GCA_013388965.1 Pseudorhodoplanes sp.
CCCCGGCTCAAAGCCGGGGAGCGCCTCAGGATGACGGTTCGGGCGCCGTGCCGGGACACGGGCAAACGACACAAACGATACACATTCGCCGCACCCGCCCCTGAACCGCCTCCCGCCCGGGCCCGACCAACGGACAAATCAGGGGGATGCCGTCGTGAACACAAGCACATTGTCTCGCAGGATATCGAAGCGGATCATCACCGCGGCGCTCGTGGCCGCGACGTCGTTCGTCATCACCAGCGTCGTATCGGCACAGCCGATCGCGGCCGGCAAGGCCGCGATGCAGGCCGAGCGCGCCATGCCGCAGCTCGACGCGGCCATCGATCCCGACGACATGAAGGAAGTCGCGCCGCACAAGCGCCGCGCCGTCGTCAACTACACGACGGGCGAAGCCCCCGGCACGATCGTCATCGACACCCCCAACACCTATCTCTATTTCGTGCTCGGCGGCGGCAAGGCCGTGCGCTACGGCATCGGCGTCGGCCGCGACGGTTTCCGCTGGTCGGGCATCAAGAGCGTCGAGCGGAAGGCCGAGTGGCCGGACTGGACGCCGCCCGCCGAAATGCTCGCGCGCCAGCCCTATCTGCCGCGCTTCATGGCCGGCGGCCCGGGCAACCCGCTCGGCGCCCGCGCCATATATCTTTCCGGCAGCATGTATCGCATCCACGGCACCAATGCGCCCTCCAGCATTGGCGGGCGCGTGTCGAGCGGCTGCATCCGCATGCTGAACGAGGACGTGATCGATCTCTATCAGCGCGTCACGCTCGGCACCCGGGTCGTGGTGCTGTCCGATCATCCTGCACAGCATCTCGTCACGCCGGTTTCGTTGCCGAAGCCCCGCGCGGCCTCTGCCGGCTCGCGCTCCGCGATCTACTGAGCGAACCTCCCGAACGACTTCAGCCGCCCTTCGGGGCGGCCTTTTTCCTGCGACATCGAGGCGAGCGTCGGCGCTGCCGGCACTCGCCTTCGTGAGATTCACTCACCCGACGGGGCGTTTCGCGACGCAGTTCGAAACGCATGTCCGGTCGGGATCGTGGCCGCGAGACTGGCCGGTCGGGCTGTCCGCGACGTCCGACGCCCGGATGTTCGTGTTCGTCCGGCCATCGTGGGTCGTTCGAGATCTACGCCACCTTCGCCACGTCACCTGCGATGCAGGCGAACGCGATCTGCTCGACATGCCGGTGATCCGTGCCGCAGCAGCCGCCCAGCACGGCGAGTTGCGGCAACCGCTTGCGCAGGTCGCGATAGCGCCGCCCGAGATCCACGGGATCGCCGATATCGAGATCGGGCGCCGAGTCCAGCTCGGCATGGCTGCGCATCGAGGCATTGGCGCGCAATCCGCCGAGCCGCGACGTCCAGCGTTCGCCGGCCCGCACCACGTCGTCGAAATGCACGGGATGCGCGCAATTGAGCATGTAATAGACCGGCGCATTGCCAGTCGCGGCATCCGTTTGCTCGATCGCCTCCTTCAGCGTCTGGCCGCTCGGCAGCCTGCCGTCGGTCTCGACCGTGAAAGAGATCACGACCGGCACGCCGGCGGCCTTCGCCGCGCGCGCGACGCCGATCGCCTCGTTCGCATAGTTGATCGTGAAGGCGCTCACCATGTCCGCCTCGCTGTCGCGGAACACGTCGACCTGGAAGCTGTGATAATCCTGCGCCTCCTCCGCGCTCATCGCAGCGTCGATGCGGTAGCCGTCGCCGCGCGGACCGATATTGCCGGAGATCACCATTGGCGAGGTGCGCGTCTCGTGCTTCGCCCGCAGCTCCGCCATCAGCGCGATGCAGCGGCGGTTCATCTCCGCAAGCTTTGCGCGGTCATAGCCGAGCTTTTCGCCCCAATCGAGATTGGCGCGCCAGGTCGGGCTTTCGAGCACGAAGCCGACCCCGGCATTCTTCGCCATGTCGATATAGCGCTCGTAATAGGCGCGCGTGCGCGCGGTGCCCTCGGCATTCTTCAGGAGATCGAAGGAGGCGAAATGCGGCAGGTCGACGCCCTCGTGAAAAATGAGCGTCGTCTCCATGCCGCCATCCGTCAGGAAGAGGCGGCCGGACAATTGCGGGAGCGCGTTGCGGTATTTCGACATGGCTTATCCTTTCTTCTTCTCTTTCGGTCGCGGCCGCGGGGCGGCCTTGCATGGATGGAGTGTCTGTGCGCCGGTCGGAGCTTCCGTTTCCGGCCATCTGTCGGCGGCGGGCTTAGACCGGACCGCAGGCGCCGGATAGAAGGATCGCGGTCTCTCCCGGCCCGGCAGGATTGCGGCCGGATTTCAATTGCTTATTGACGGGGCCGGCGCTGTCCCCGCGGTGACACGGCCGCGAACTGTACCTGTGGTACAGTTTCCCCATGCTCGAGCAGACACCCAACGGCCGGGCGCCCCGCAAGGGTGCCGAGACGCGCGAAAGAATCCTCGAAATCGCCGAGGCGGCGGTGCTCGCCAAGGGCTTTGCCGCGACCTCGATCGAGGAGCTGATCGCGGCTGCCGGCATCACCAAGAGCGGCTTCTTCTATCACTTCAAGGACAAGGGCGCGCTCGCCAAGGCGATGATGCTGCGCTACATCGCGCACGACACGAAGGTGCTCGACGACATTTTCCGGCGCGGAGACGAGTTGCACGACGACCCGCTGCACGGCTTTCTGGTCGGGCTCAAGCTGTTCGCGGAAATGCTCGGCAATCTGCCGGAAGTGCATCCGGGCTGCCTCGCCGCCTCCTTCTGCTATCAGGATCAGCTCTTCAACAGGGAAATCCGCGAGCTCAACGCGCAGAGCGTGCTGGCCTGGCGCCGGCGTTTTCGCGAGCGGCTGGAGCTGATCGCGGTTCGCTATCCGCCGCGGCAGGAGGTCGATTTCGAGGCGCTGGCCGACATGGCGGCCGCCCTGGTCGAGGGCGGGCTCATTCTCGGACGGCTGCTGCAGGACCAGAGCATCCTGCCGCGCCAGGTCCTGCTCTACCGCGACCTCGTGCGCGCGATCTTCTCGCCCGGCGCATGACGCCCATGCCCTGCACAATGTGACTTGCAACGCGCCGCGGCCCGCGCTCTGTCTCATGGCGATATCCTTGTGGGAGTGACGGAATGCGCATTGCGATCATGGCGGCGGGCGCCGTCGGCGCCTATTTCGGCGCGCGCTGGCACATGGCCGGGCACGAGGTGCATTTCATCGCGCGCGGCGCGCATCTCGAGGCCATCCGCAGGAACGGACTCAAGATCGAGAGCGGCCTCGGCGACCTGCATCTCAAGGACGTGAAGGCGACCGACGATCCGACATCGGTCGGGCCGGTCGATTTCGCTCTCTTTGCGGTCAAGCTGTGGGACACGGAAAAGGCGGGCGAGCAGACGAAGCCGCTGGTCGGGCCCAGGACCCGCGTCGTCACCGTGCAGAACGGCGTCGACAGCGTGGAGCGGCTCGCGCCCATCCTCGGCGACGATGTGGTGATCGGCGGCGCGACCTATATCGTCACCACCATCGCCGCGCCCGGCGTCATCCGCCACGGCGGCAAGCACGCCCGCATTCTCTGCGGCCGGCTCGACGGCAGGTCCGACCCGGTGCTGGAAGGCTATGCGAAGGACCTGCAGGTGCCGGGCGTCGAATTCACCGTCACGCCGCACATGAACGCGGACCTGTGGAAGAAATTCGTGCTGCTCTCCGGCACCTCCGGCATCACCGCGAGCACGCGCCGTCCGATGGGCGAGGTTCTCGCCGATGCCGACATGAAGGCCCTGTTCCGCTCGCTGATGGCGGAGGCGACCGCGATCGGCCGCGCGGCGGGGGCCGACATTCCCGCCGATCTCGCCGAGGAGCGGCTGCGCGCGGCCGCGGAGTTCCCGCCCAATATGCGCGCCTCGATGGCGAACGATCTCGCCGCCGGCAATCGGCTGGAACTGGACTGGCTCGCCGGCAAGGTGGTGGCGCTCGGACGCAAGCTCGGCATTCCCACGCCCGCGAACGAGACGGTCTACGCCATCATGAAGGCGCACCGGATGGGGCGCCCGGCGGATTGACCTGTACGCGCGAGCTTCCCGCTCCGTCACCCTGAGGTGCGCGGCGTTGCCGCGTACCCTCGGCTGACGGCCTTTGAGCCGCAATTCCGACCAAAGGGCCGCGTTGACACCCCGCCGCATCGGCATAGATTAGGTTCGTTCCGAGGGGTGTCCCGTAAGGGGCTGAGATACCGCTGTCGCGGTGACCCTTTGAACCTGATCCGGCTCACACCGGCGAAGGGACGGACTTTTCTCCGAAAGCTATTCCCGATCGCCGGGTCTCTGTCTCTCCAAGGAGGAGATCCGATGAACAAGCCCTTCAACCCCGCCGATTTCGAGACCCCGAAGGTCACGACGGGCGCGCTGCCCGCCTCGCGCAAGGTCTACGTTACGCCGGAGGCCGCGCCCGACCTGCGCGTGCCGCTGCGCGAGATCGTGCTGTCGTCGCTATCCGGCGAGCCGCCGCTGCCGGTCTACGACACGTCGGGACCCTATACCGACGAGACGGCGACGATCGATGTCGAGCAGGGCCTCCCCCGCACGCGCCTCGCCTGGGTGAGGGAGCGCGGCGGCGTGGAGGAATACGAGGGCCGCCCGGTCAAGCCGGTGGACAACGGCAATGTCACCGGCAAGCATCTCGCGCGCAATTTCCCCAATACGCCGAAGCCGTGGCGGGCGCTCGATGGGAAGCCCGTCACCCAATACGAATGGGCGCGCGCCGGCGTGATCACCAAGGAAATGATCTACGTCGCCGAGCGCGAGAATCTCGGCCGCAAGCAGATGCTCGAGCGCGCGCAGGCCGCCATTGCCGACGGCGAGAGCTTTGGCGCGTCGGTGCCTCCCTTCATCACGCCGGAATTCGTGCGAGAGGAGATCGCGCGCGGCCGCGCCATCATCCCGAGCAACATCAACCATGCCGAGCTCGAGCCGATGATCATCGGCCGCAATTTCCTGGTGAAGATCAACGCGAATATCGGAAACTCCGCGGTCACGTCGTCCGTGGAAGAGGAAGTCGAGAAGATGGTCTGGGCGATCCGCTGGGGCGCCGACACCGTGATGGACCTCTCGACCGGAAGGAACATCCACAACACGCGCGAATGGATCATCCGCAACGCGCCGGTGCCGATCGGCACCGTTCCCATTTACCAGGCGCTGGAGAAGGTCGACGGTGATCCGGCCAAGCTCGACTGGGAGGTCTACAAGGACACGCTGATCGAGCAATGCGAGCAGGGCGTGGATTATTTCACCATCCATGCCGGCGTGCGGCTCGCCTATGTGCCGCTCACCGCGAACCGCGTCACCGGCATCGTCTCGCGCGGCGGCTCGATCATGGCGAAATGGTGCCTGTCGCGGCACAAGGAGAGCTTCCTCTACGAGCGCTTCGAGGAAATCTGCGACATCATGCGCAAGTACGATGTGTCCTTCTCCCTGGGCGACGGGCTGCGCCCCGGCTCGATCGCGGACGCCAACGACCGCGCGCAATTCGCCGAGCTGGAGACGCTGGGCGAGCTGACCAGGATCGCCTGGGACAAAGGCTGCCAGGTGATGATCGAGGGCCCCGGCCATGTGCCGATGCACAAGATCAAGATCAACATGGACAAGCAGCTGAAGGAATGCGGCGAGGCGCCGTTCTACACGCTCGGCCCGCTCACGACCGACATCGCGCCGGGCTACGACCACATCACGAGCGGCATCGGCGCGGCCATGATCGGCTGGTTCGGCTGCGCCATGCTCTGCTACGTGACGCCGAAGGAGCATCTGGGTCTCCCCGACCGCGACGATGTGAAGGAAGGCGTGATCACCTACAAGATCGCGGCGCACGCCGCCGACCTCGCCAAGGGCCATCCGGCGGCGCAATTGCGCGACGATGCGCTGAGCAGAGCGCGCTTCGACTTCCGCTGGGAGGACCAGTTCAATCTCGGCCTCGATCCCGACACCGCGCGCGCCTTCCACGACGAGACGCTGCCGAAGGAGGCACACAAGGTGGCGCATTTCTGCTCGATGTGCGGCCCGAAATTCTGCTCGATGAAGATCACGCAGGATGTGCGCGACTATGCGGCGAGCCTCGGCGACAACGAAAAAGCTGCGCTCGAGGGCATGGCCGAGATGTCGGCGAAGTTCAATGAGCTTGGCGGGCAGGTCTATGTCGATGCGGAGAAGGTGAAGGCGAGCAACAAGGCGTTGTGACCAGGTTTGCCGGTGCCGACCGTCATCATCATTGGCGGCCCCAACGGCGCCGGCAACACCACGTTCGCGAACGAATACCTGACCGCCGAGGATCGTGATTTCGCGTTCGTCAATGCCGACGAAATCGCCCGCAACCTGACCACGCAATCCGACATTCTGGCCGCGCGCATCATGCTGGATCGCATCGAGGCATTGGCGGCGGCCGGCGAGAATGTCGCAATCGAGACGACGCTGGCCAATCTTGGGTACGCCCGGAAAATCTCTGATCGTGCAGGGCTATACGCCCAGGCAGCTCGACTACGGCGCCGGCGGACCGAAGCAGATCGAGAACCTCTATACCCGCGAGATGCTCAAGCGCGCCTTCGCGACCTTGACGACCTGCGCATCGTGGAGGAAGAACGCGAACTGCGCGAAGGTCCGGGCCATTCCGGCATGTCGGCCATGATCGGACTGACGGCGCGCAAACCGCAAGGAGACACGAACGCATGAGCAACGGCAGCACCCTCTCCCTCCCCGAGATCGAGGACCGCATCGCGATCGTGCGCGACAATATCCGCCAGCTCACCGAGCAGGCCGCGGCCTATTCCGGCGCCGCGGACGAGGAGCGCAATGCCCAGCGCATCGCCGACCAGGAGGAGGAGCTGAAGGAGCTGCTCGCGCAGCGCGACAGGCTGACGAAGAAGAAGAGCTAGGCGCGGCCTGAACGGGCCGCATGAAGGCGCCGGCCGGTCTTTTCCCCGTATTGCACGCTTCTTCCCGGCCTCATGCCGGGGAGCGGCCTGAAAGGCTTTTCCGCGATCGGCACCGACGGCCGCAGGGTCGTGATCATGTATTGCTTCGAATGCGATCTCGGCTCGATTGTGCGGTGGGACAAGGCGAGGAAGCGGTTTGTGATGCGGTGAGGCGCAAATGCGGCGATGCTGTGCCCTCTCTGTTGACGGCATCATGAACCGAGCGCCGCACACGCAGCGCATGTGCGCAGCGTCCCTCGCTTCCTGAAGAAGCGTTCATCGGACTCGCCTTGAACATTACGATTGCGTCATGCGCGGAACGAATGCGCGCAAGCCCTGTTCATCCTCCGGATGCGACGACCCCCGTCGCGCGATCGTGCGGCGAGGAGCCTCGCGTCGAGGCCGACCCTGCCGCGATCGTCAACAAGGAGTGTAGGATGTTCAGGACAATCATGATCGCCGCCTTCGCGGCTGCAACAGGCAGCGCCGCTCTCGCGGCGCCGGCCACGCCCGCAGCGTCCGGGATGCAGGGCTATGCACCGTCGCACGTCGTGCAGCCGCAGGTCGTCCATGTCCGCAAGGACCGGGACTGGCGCCGTCACTCGCGCGACTACCGGCGCGACTATCGCCGCCATTACGGCTATGCGCCCGGCGCGCATGTCCGCCATGCCCCGCGCGGCTGGCACCGCTATCACGCGCGCCCCTATAACTGGCGCACCCGCAACTGCGTCATGGTCGGGCCGGTGTGGTTTTGCCCGTAACGCCGGTTGCTATTCTTGATCGGCCCCTCGACCGCCGCGGGCGGCGGGGGGGTCGATTGGCGTGTGCGAGTCCTGTTTTGGCGGTCCGGCTCGGAACGGGTTGAGCGCCCCCTACTCCACCGTCCCCTCGTCCACCACCCACTGCGTCCCCTGCATCCGCCCCTCGCCCGTCATCTCCACGCGCACCCGGCCCGTCCTCGCGTCGAAGTCCAGCACCTTCACCGTCTGCGCATTGACAAATTGCCACGCCTCGCGCGCGCGCAGCATGCTCTGCTCGAGCTTCGCGAGCGTCGCGGCATCGCTCTTCTTTTTCATGCGCTGCCAGCGTGCGAGCTTGCCCGTGTCCTCGAACCAGAGCGCATTTGCCTTCACCTGCACGGTCGCGCCCTTGCGGATGTCGGCGGCGAACGAAGTCCCGCCGAGCCCGGCCAGCAGGAGAAAAGCCGCGAGAAGGGCCTTGACGATCACGACAGCCTCGCTTGGCGCCCCGGGGAGCGGAGATTTTCACGGGGGCGCCCCGGCGCCTTTCCGGGGAATATGGGCCCCGGCGCACGCTTTCTGTCAACAAATCCTGTTCCTAATCGCGCCCGGAGCGGCCCGCCCGCCCGCTCGCCGTGCTAGCGTCCGGCGGGGAACGAAACGCCTCATCACAGGAGTGCCGGATGAAGACCTTTGCGATCACGCTTGCCTTGCTCGCCACAACCACCGCTGCGACGGCGCAGCGCGCGCCAGAACTCACCGGCATCTGGACCGGGCAATGGCGCACCGTCATCTTCGGCAGCAATCCGCACCATCCCGGCTCGCAGACCACAGATTCCGGGCCGCGCGTGCGCGAGATCAATTTCACGATCGACATCGAGGGCCAGAGCGGGCGCCTGATTTGGGGCCATTCCTGGTCCGATCCCGCGCGCAAGGAGCCGTTCGCGGCGACCATCACGCAGGACGGCCTGACCATTATCGGCTCCGACACCGACGGCTCGCTCACCATGCGCATCGTCGCGGGGCGCAACGAGCTCGAGGCCTGCTACACCCACACCGCGCTCGGCCCCTCGAAATCGATCGTCGCGAGCTGCGGCGACCTCCGGCGGCAGCAGCGCTGATGCGGACAGGCGATCCGCATGACCGACCATATCGCCGTCATCGGCGCGGGCACCATCGGCGCAAGCTGGGCCGCGCTCTTTCTCGCGCACGGCCATGACGTCGCGGCGAGCGATCCCGCGCCCGGCGCGGAGGCATTCCTGCGCCGCTTCGTGGACAATGCCTGGCCGGCGCTCGAGGCGCTCGGCCTGGTCGTCGAAGGCGCAAGCGCGCAAAGGCTCACCTTTCATGCCGATGTCGCGGACGCCGTGCGCGGCGCGCGCTTCGTGCAGGAGAACGGGCCCGAGCGCGAGGACGTGAAGATAAGGCTGTTCGCAGCGATCGATGCCGCGGCGCCTGCCGAGAGCGTCATCGCATCGAGCTCCTCGGGCCTGCTCATCAGTCGCATCGCACAGGCGTGCAAGCATCCCGGGCGCTGCGTGATCGGGCATCCCTTCAATCCGCCGCACCTTATCCCGCTGGTCGAGGTGGTGGGCGGCGCAAAAACCTCGCCGCAGGCGGTCGAGGGCGCGATGGCCTTCTATCGCAGCGTCGGCAAGCGCCCGATCCACATCAGGAAGGAAGTGCGCGGCCATGTCGCCAACCGGCTGCAGGCCGCGCTCTGGCGCGAGGCCGTCCATCTCGTCGCGGAAGGCGTGGTGTCGGTCGAGGACGCCGATGCCGCGATCGCCTATGGCCCGGGCCTGCGCTGGGCGCTGATGGGCCCGCATCTCACCTTCCACCTCGCCGGCGGCGAAGGCGGCATGGCCAATTTCATGGCGCATCTCGCGCCCGCGGTGCAGAGCTGGATGGACGACCTCGGCGCGCCCCGCCTCGGCGAGCCGGTGCGGCAAAAGATCATCGAGGGCGTTGCCGCGGAAGCGGGCGCGCGCAGCATTGCCGATCTGCAACGCTGGCGCGACCGCAAGCTGATCGAAATCCTGAAGGTCTCGTCGGCTCCGTGATCCGCTATTTCAGCGCGATCGACATGCCGCTGAGATCGAGGTTGGCCATCAGCCCGACCTGCGCGCCCTGCAGACGAAGCACCACCCCGTTGGCGTTGCGCAGCGTGATGACACGCACCCCGCCGACAATCGCCGCGCCGGCACCGACCGCGCCATAGACGCCGTTGATGTCGGAGGGCCGGCTGATATTGCTCACCGACCCCGTGAACTTGGTCACCGATCCGCCGAACACGAGGCCGGCGCTGATTCCGCCGACCGTGAGGGGGTAGGATTTGCCGCCAAGCCGCAAGGTTCCGCTGCCGAGCGATCCGCCGATCACCCAGCCGCCCTTGGCAATGGTGATGGTGATCGAGCCCTGTGCATGCGACGGCGTCGCAAGGGCTGCGCCCATGACTGCGACGAAGGCAATGAAGGCGTAGCGAAAGGCGCGTGAAAGCCGCATGTGATGATCCCCCCTTGGCCGCGACGCGCGGCAGGCAGATCATACACCCGGGCGCGCCCCGTGTAAGGGGAGTCTGGCACGTCTGCCGCGACAGGAGAAGGAGGCCGGCCGGAAGGGTCGGTCTCAGTAGCTCCCGAGATAATCCATCTTGCCGACCGGGACGCCGTTGTGGCGCAGGATGTCGTAGGCGGTGGTGACGTGGAAATAGAAATTCGGCAGCGCGAAGGTGAGGAGATAATCCCGGCCCTTGAAGCGCAGCGCGCCGCCGCCCGTCTTGATCTCGATCGCCTCGCCCTCGCTGCCGTCGATCCTGTCCGGCGTCACGCTCTGCAGAAATTCGACCGTCCTGGCGATTCGCGCCTGCAGTTCGGCAAAGGTCTTCTCGCTGTCGGGAAAGCTCGGATTGTCGAGGCCGGACAGGCGCGCGGCACACCCCTTGGCCGTGTCGCTCGCGCGCTGCACCTGGCCCGCGAGCGTGAGCATGTCGGGTGCGAGCCGCGCCTCGACCAGCGCCGGCCCGCCTGCCTCGCCCTTCCTGAGGATTCTGGAAAGGCTGTCGAAGCCGCGCACGAAAAGCGGAATGGAGGCCTGGTACATGGAAATGGGCATGGTCGTCCGTCCTGATGGAAACAGGCCGCGCATGTAAGCCGGCGCGTGGCCGTTCGCCATCCCGAATCCGTCAGGTATGGGAATCGCTGCCCCCGCCCTCGGCGGATCGCTCAGTGCGGCCGCCCCATAACCGCTGCGAAAGGCAGGGAGAAAATCTCCTCGTCGCAATCGTCGCAGGCATGCAGAACCCAGTCGCGCCAATCCTCGAGCGCCGGCGTCGCCACGAGCGAACGCACGACCTGCGCCGCCTGCTCGCGCGCGTCGATCAGGTTCTCGACCTGCGCCTCGAAGCGGTGCGGAATGATCCACCGATCGGTCGAGCAGCGGAAAAAGACCTGGGCCATTCTCGGCCTCCTCGAATCTTCCATGTGCCGGCACTCCTCACAGCAAGCGTCATTGTCGAAAAAGCTCGGGGCATCCCTGGGGACAGTCGCGAAGCGCCCTGCGCGGCATCACCGTGCTCCGCCTGCGGCGGGGCAATCGACAAGCGTCGCCGTGCGCACATAGCGGGTGCGGTTGCCGTTCGGCGATGGGCTTTGGTTGCGCCCGAAATGCGGGTCGTAGGTGAAATCGTAGCGGCAGCCCGGCTTGAGCGCGAAGTAATGGTAATCGCGCGCCATGACATAATGCCCCAATGACAAGGTAATGCCGTTGGTCCTTCCAGTCCGCAAAGACCTGCCAGTTGGTCCGATAGGGATTTTGAGGATCCGCCAGCCGCATCCGTCCGCCCGCCTTCATGCCCGCGCCTTGGTTGCGCGGGTCGTGCTGGAGGTTCACGATGCGAAAGAGATTTGCTTTCGCGGGAGGTGTCGAGACACCGGCGCGGCGCTTACCCGTATTTCGCGTCCCGCTCGAGCAGCTCGACCGACACCCCCTGGGGTCCGCGCAGGAACAGGATGCGAATGCCCGGCCGCGGGCATGTCGGCTCCATTGTGAATTCCGCGCCCCTGGCCTTGAGCTCGGCGGCGACCGCGTCGATGTCCTTCACCGCGAATCCAAAGTGATCGAGCCCCTGACAGGGTGTGACCGGCGGCGGGTTGACGCCGTCGCCGGTCGCGACCGGGGCGATGAAAATCTTCTGCCCGCCGAGCTTCAGGTCGATGCGCGGCTTGCCCATCTCGATGCTGCGAATGACCTCGGCGCCGAGCATGCGCTCGAACCATTGCGCCGTCGCCTCCGGGTCCGGACTGCGCAGATGGATATGGTCGAAGGTCATTGCTGGCATAGTGGACGTCTCCCCGGATTGCAGGCCGAGCGTAGTCCGGCATGCCGTCGCCTTCAATACGATGCGGCGGCGGGCGCAAGGCGGGACATGCGCGATCACCATGCGCGCATGGCCGAGCGGGCCAGCGTCAGGCGCGCCATCGCCGAAGAGACCCAGGAGGCGGCGGCCTGACGGCGCGCCGCCTCACCGCTTGTACAATCCCATGATCCTCGCTTTCGCGAGGGTCTTGAAGTTGAGGTTGAAGCCGATCTGCGCGGCCGGTGTGTCAGCCTGCACGGGCAGCATCTCGTTCACGGCATGCACGGTGAAGAAATAGCGGTGCGGGTGATCGCCCTCGGGCGGGCACGGGCCGCCATAGCCGGCGAAGCCGTAATCGGTGCGCGTCTGCAGCGCGCCCTTGGGGAGCGTGCCGCCCTTGCTGCCGGCGCCGAGCGCAAGCTCGGTGACGTCGGGGGGAATGTTCACCACCAGCCAGTGCCAGAATCCGGAGCCGGTCGGCGCGTCGGGATCGAAGCAGGTCACCGCAAAGCTCTTGGTCCCGGCCGGAGCGCCGGACCATTTCAGATGCGGCGACTTGTTCTCCCCTGCGCAGCCGAAACCGGCGTCCGCCGATACGACATGCGCGATGTCGAGATAATCGCCGTCCTTGAAGCTGTCGCTGGTGACGCTGAACGCCATGTCCGCCCTCCCTGCTTTTTTCGGCCGGCAAGGCTAGTCGGGCGCGCGGAAAATGCAATCGCATCCCGCTGCAAGGTTCAGCCCTCGCGGCTCCCGCCTTGGGTGAATTCTTCACCATCGCACGGGAAACCGCTTGCCGGTTCCCGCACCTGCTCTAGGCTCCGCCGCCTTCGCGCACGGCTAGGCCGCGCGCACGTTGCTCAGGAATTTTTCCACTTCGGCCTTCAGCATCCGGCTGCCACCCGAGAGCGATTGCGCGGAGGCCAGCACCTGTGCGGAAGCCGAGCCGGTTTCGCTCGCGCCGCGGTCCACGTCTGTGATATTGGCGGCGACCTGCGAGGTCCCCTGCGCGGCCTGCTGGACGTTGCGCGAAATCTCCTGCGTCGAGGCGCCCTGCTGCTCCACGGCCGATGCGATCGTCGTGACGATCTCCGAAATGCGATTGATGGTTGCGCCGATATCCTTGATCGCGAGCACCGACTCCTGGGTCGCCGTCTGCATGCTGGCGATCTGCGCGCTGATCTCGTCGGTCGCCTTGCCGGTCTGCGCGGCAAGCGCCTTCACCTCCTGGGCGACGACGGCAAAGCCGCGGCCGGCCTCGCCCGCCCGCGCCGCCTCGATCGTCGCATTGAGCGCCAGCAGATTCGTCTGTTCGGAGATCGCCGTGATCAGCCGCACCACGTCGCCGATTCGTCCCGCCGCCTGGGACAGCTCGTTGATGCGCTGATCGGTCTTCTCCGCCTGACGGACGGCATCGTTGGCGATCTTGCTCGATTCCTGAACCTGCCGTGCGATCTCGACCACCGAGCTCGCGAGCTGTTCCGACGCTGCGGCGACCGATTGCACATTGGCCGAGGTCTGCTCGGACGCGGCGGCGACCGTCGTGGCAAGCTGCTGAG
>JACAEG010000337.1 GCA_013388965.1 Pseudorhodoplanes sp.
CACATTGTAGGGCACGGCATTGAACCACTTGCCGCTCATGTTGATCTTCATGCCGTGGGTGAGATGTCCGCCGGCCGCAAGGTTCAGCCCGAGAAACGTGTCGCCCGGATTCATCAGCGCCATGAATACGGCTGCGTTGGCCGATGCGCCCGAATGCGGCTGCACATTCGCGAACTGGCAGCCGAATAGCTTGGTCACGCGGTCGATCGCGAGCTGCTCGGCGATATCGACGAACTGGCAGCCGCCGTAATAGCGCTTGCCGGGATATCCCTCGGCATACTTGTTGGTGAGCACCGAGCCCTGCGCCTCCAGCACGGCGCGGCTGACGATGTTCTCGGAGGCGATCAGCTCGATTTCGTCGCGCTGGCGGCCGAGCTCGCGGGCGACCGCGTCGGCGATTTCGGGGTCGGCCTGCGCCAGCGACGCGGTGAAGAAATCGTCCGGCTCGGCGCGGGCGGGACTGGTGGGTGACGACGACATCGAAGCCTCCTGCCCCTCCGCGGCCGGAAGAGGCGATTTGACGAAGAATCCGCGCGGTTCCAGGCCCGGAATGCCGCCCGCGGGCGGTTGGCCGCCAAGTATGGGAATTTGCTGTCAGGGCATCCCAATATCTAGCGGGCGGCGGAGTCAAGCCGGGACTTCAACTTGCCCAATAGGAGGCGGCGAAGATCGGCCTGCGCAGTGTTGGCAGGCGCGATGGCGACGACTTCGGTGCCCGTTTCCGCATCGATGGCCACGCCGCGTATCGACCCGCCCAGGGCGGTGAACTCGAACAGAACCTCGCGGCCCCCGCCCGCCGATGCCGGCATCGTCCCCTTCCTTCCGTCCGCAATCTCTCCGGTCATTCTATGCGATTCCCAAACGACAAAAGTGCCCCGGCTTTCTGCCGGGCACTTTTGTCGCGATGGGCAGGGACACCCAGCTCAGAGACGGTAGAGAATCTGGTCGGTCCAGAAGCGCTCGAGACGATGCAGCGACTTGTTCAGCGTCGAGAACTCGTCGGTGCTGATGCCGCCGACCTGCTCCACCGTCCGCACATGCTTCTGGTAGAGCGCCTCGACGATATCGCGCACCTCCTCGCCCTTCGGCGTCAGCTTGATGCGGACGGAACGGCGATCGACGCGCGAGCGCTGATGATCGAGGAAGCCCATCTCGACAAGTTTCTTCAAATTGTAGGAGACGTTCGAGCCGAGATAGTAACCACGCGTGCGCAATTCGCCCGCGGTCAGCTCCTTGTCGCCGATATTGTACAGCAGCAAGGCCTGCACCGAATTGATGTAGGCACGTCCGCGGCGGTCGAACTCGTCCTTGATGACATCGAGCAGACGGCGATGCAGCCGCTCCACCAATGTCAGGGCTTCGAGATAAAGCGGTCGAATCTGTTCGGAGCGCGGCGATTGCGCAGGAGCCTGCTCGACCGTTTTCGCAACGGCTTTCATGTGACGCCTTCCTGTTATTGTCGCACTGCGAGGCCCTGTATTCCCCGCACCATGCCCCACGATAGAAACGGGGTTTGAAGATCGGCTTAAAACACAGCCTAAAAATATGATTTATTCGCAAGAGTGAATCATTTCAGTGCGATTAAACAAGGGGTTTCTGGCGTTACCCTTTGTTCACCCTACGACGCCGCGCGCCTCACGCCTGACCGGGATAGGCGGGATCGAGCACGAACGGAAACGGCCCGGGAAAGCGCTCGACATAGACGGTGTGGGACACGATGCCCCATTCGGCGCGCCAGCAATGCAGCCGAAAGGCCGGCGGCTCGAACACCAGCGCGCCCTCATGCTCCTCGCCCAGATCGAAGGCGACCTGATGGGCGACGCCCGGCGCGATCGATGCGATGGTCCCGCCGAACAGCGTTTCGATCGGCCGATGGTGATGGCCGCACAGGATGCGCTCCACGCGGCCGTGCTCCCGGACGATGCCGGCAAGCTCCTCTCCTCCCCTGAGGAGGCGGATGCGGTCCATGTGGACGATGCCGCAATCGAAAGGCGGATGGTGCATCACGACGACGGCTGGCCTGGACCTGTCGGCCGCCAGAGCGCCGCGCAGGAAGTCGAGCCGCCGTTCGCACAGCTCGCCCGCGCTCTCGCCAGGAATGAGCGTATCGAGGCCGATCAGCCGGACGGGGAAATCCTCGACCACGAATTGCACGAAGTCCGGATCCGTCGCGACCGACGGCCAGTCCGCAAAGACCCGCTTGAGCGTTTCGCGCCGGTCATGATTGCCGGGCACCATGTAGACCGGCATCGGCAGGCGCTGCAGCAGCGATTTCAGGATCTGGTATTCGGATTCCAGTCCGCAATCGGTCATGTCCCCGCTGATGACCACCACATCGGGCCGCGGCCGCAAGGCGATGAGCGCATCGATCGCGCGCTCACTCAGCATGTTGGTTTCGGAGACGCGATAGGCCGGCAAGCCGCGCGGACGCAGATGCAGGTCCGTGATCTGTGCAATGAGCATGACCGGGATATTGTCTCGAGGAAGGACGGAAAGCGCGGCCTGAGCCGCGCTTTCCGCTCGCGTCAGTTGGTGGCCGGCAGCTTCAGCGCAGTCTGCTCGACATAGGGCCTCAGGATCTCGTCGGCAGCCTTCTGGGCGGCGGCGACGGCCTCCTTGGGCTGCTTCTTGCCGGACAGCACGGCCTGCAGCTCGTCCTCGATCGCCTTGCGGACCGCGACCGTCTTGTAGGTCGCAAACCACGGCTTGGCATAGGCAAGCTGCTCGATGGCGATCCGGGCGTCGGGATTCTTCGCCAGGAACTCCTTCATCTCGGCGAGCTCATACGCGCCCTTGTTCGGGGCGAAATAGCCGGTGGCCCGGCTCCACCAGCCGGACTTTTCCGGCGCGGTCATCCAGGTGATCAGCGTCCAGCCGGCCTTGCGCTTGGCCTCGTCGAGGCCCTTTGGCTGCACCAGCGAAGCGCCGCCGATCGGCACGGCGTTGCGGACATTCATCGGCACGAATGCGACCTTGTAGGGGAATTTCGCATTGTCGCGGATGTGCGTGAGCGAACCGGTCGACAACAGCATCATCGCGGACTGGCCCGACAGGAACGAGGTCGAGACGCCAGGCCCCTTCTGCTCGCCCGCCGGATGCACCTTGTGCTTGTGCACGAGGTCGCTCCAGAAGGTCATCGCGCCGAGCATCGAGGGCGTGTCGTAATAGACCTCGCCGCCATATTCCTCGTTGAACCAGCGGCCCCCGTTCGACATCACCAGCGCCTGCAGGATCCAGCCGCCGTAATCGTAGTTGGACGGCGCCATGATGCCCCAGCGGGTGACACGGTCACCTTCCCGCTTGGTCAGCTTCTTCGCCGCCGCGATCAGCTCCTGCCAGTTCTTCGGGGGATTGTCCGGATCGAGGCCGGCTTCCCTGAAGTGATCGACATTGTAATAGAGCAGCGGCGTCGAATTGTGGAACGGCACGCCATAGACCTTGCGGTCGACGATCGCGTTGGCATGGAGCGCCGGGAAAAACTGCGCCATGAACTGGTCGTTGGTCTTTCCGGAGGCCTGGATCAGGTCGTCGAAAGCCGCGATCTCGCCCTCGATCACGAGGTCGGTGAGAAAATTCGCGGACATGATGACGGCCGCCGGCGGCTTGCCCGCCTTGATCGCCGCGCGCGTCTTGATCAGCGTCTCGTCGTAGGAGCCGGTATAGACCGGCGTCGCGACGATGTCGGGATGCTTCTCGTTGAATTCCTTGATCATCGTGGTCATGTCCCGGGCGAGCTTGCCGTCGACCGGGACCGGGAAGAACAGCTCGATCTCGGTCTTGGTCTGCGCCGCCGCGCCTGTTGCCAGTGCCGCGGCCAGCAGCGTGGCCATTGCACCCTTCAGCAGGAATTGTCGCATCGTTACCCTCTCCTTCGGTTGGGCCGAGGATCTCACTTGAGACCCGAAGCCATGAAGCTGTTGATGAAGCGCCGCTGGAAGACCGCGAATCCGATCAGGAGCGGCGCGATGACGAGGAAGGTGCCGGCTGCGATCACGCCCCAGGCCTGCGCGCCCTCCGCGCCGCGCGTGAAGGTCGCAAGACCCACGGTGAGCGGCCGGTTGTCGGGCGAGTTGATGACCATCAGCGGCCACAGGAACTCGTTCCAGTGGGCGGTGACCGAGATGATCGAGAAGGCGAGCAAGGCCGGCTTCGACAGCGGCAGGTAGATGTGGCGAATGAGATCCCACCAGCGCGCGCCGTCGATCAGCGCCGCCTCCTCGAGCTCGACCGGGATGGTCTGGAAGGCCTGCCGCATCAGGAAGGTGCCGAAGGCGGTCGCAAAATACGGCGCCATCACGCCGGCGAGCGTGTCGTAGAGGCCAAGTTGCGCAACCGTGCGCAGGTTCGGCACCAGCAGCACGATCGGAACCAGCATGAGCTGGATCAGGAACAGATGGAAAAGAAGATTGCGGCCCGGGAATTTCAGCCGCGCGAAGGCATAGGCCGCAAGCGACATGGTAACGATCTGCACGAGAAGGATGCCCCCGCAGATCGCGATCGTGTTGAGGTAATAGCGCGCGAAATCCGCCGACTCCCAGGCTTCGACGAAATTGGCGAGCGTCGGCGCATAATCCGGGATCAGCGAGGCCATCGCCGAGGAGCCAAAGCGATCCGGCCGGAAGGCCGCGACCAGCATCCACAGGAACGGCGTGCACCACGCAAGCGCGAGCGCGACAACGAGGCCGAAGCCGATCCAGGGCGTGATTTCGCCTTGTGGCAACGCGGCGTCGCGGCCCCTGCTCATGCGCGCCCTCCTTCCATGTCCGCGCCCGCGTCCATGCGGCGCAGCGAGAAGGCGGACAGAGCAAGAAGGAATGACAGCGAGACGACAGTCGCGGCGGCGGCCTTGCCCGCGTCGTAATGCTCCACCGCCTGCTGGTAGATGTAGAACAGCAGCAGGTTGGTGGAATCGGACGGACCGCCCTTGGTCAGGACGAAGATGTGATCGACCTGCGTGACGACATTCAGCAGGGCGATGACGAGGACGAACGCGATCGTCGGTCGCAAATAGGGCAGCGTGACGTAGCGCAGCCGCTGCCAGGGCGAGGCGCCGTCGAGCGTCGCCGCCTCGTAGGATTCCGGCGGGATCGCCTGCAGCCCGGCAAGAAAGAACAGCATGTAATAGCCGGCATTCTTCCACACCGTCAGCGCCATGATGGAATAGAGCGCAATGTCGGGATCGCCGAGCCAGTTGGCGCCCTGGATGCCGAGCCTCGCGAGGTAATAGTCGAGCAGGCCGACGCCCGGCAGAAAGATGAACAGGAAGATCGAGGCGGCCGCGACCAGCGGCACCAGCACCGGCAGGAACAGGATCGAGCGCAGGACGACGTTCAGCGCATTGGACCGCGCGAGCGACAACGCGAAGCCGAGCGCCAGCACGAGGCTCGGCACCACCGTGCCCACGGCATAGATGGCGTTGTTGGAGAGCGCACGGCGAAACGCCGCATCGCCGAAAATCGCGGCGAAGTTCGAAAGGCCGACATAGACATTGCCGGCGCGGCTCTCCGCATGGACCGATTGCCAGAGAACCTGGACGACCGGCCAGTAGGTGAAGGCCGCAAGGAAAACGAGCGAAGGCCCGAGCAGCACGAGCCCGAGCAGGTGACGCCGGTCAAGCCGGAGCGCAGCAACGCGTTTCGATTGAACCGCAGGCTCGGCGAGCGCGATTTCCGCCATCGGCATCCCATGACGTGGATGCCCACCCTCTCAACGCCGCTGCGCAACGCAGATGTGACGTTTGGATGACGTTTCCATGACAGACGTGGAGAACGGTCCGCGCTCCGAAAAGCCGCTCAATCATTGGGCACGCAGGTAACGGATGATGCCCGAAAAATCGCGGCCCGCCTCCCCGCTCTGCACATAGCGCTCGTAGATCGCCGCGGCGTCCGCCCCGAGCGGCGTGGCGGCCTTCGTGGACTTGGCGGCGTCCTGCGCGAGCTTCAGATCCTTCAGCATCATCGCGGCAGTGAAACCGGCCTGGTAGTCCCGGTTGGCCGGCGAGGTCGGCACCGGACCGGGGACCGGGCAATAGGTGGTCAGCGACCAGCATTGCCCCGATGACTTGGACGAAATGTCGAACAGCTTCTGCGCGTCGAGGCCGAGCTTTTCGGCCAGCACAAACGCTTCGGAGACCGCGATCATCGAGATGCCGAGGATCATGTTGTTGCAGATTTTCGCCGCCTGCCCGTTGCCGGCGCCGCCGGCATGCACGATGGTCTTGCCCATCGCCTCGAGAAACGGCTTTGCGCGCGCGAAGGCCTCGTCGCTGCCGCCGACCATGAAGGTGAGCGTTCCGGCCTGCGCGCCGCCGACGCCACCGGATACGGGCGCGTCCACCATCAACAGTCCCTTGTCCTGCGCGGCTTTCGCGACCTCGCGCGCGGTCTCGACATCGATCGTGGAGGAATCGATCAGCAGCGTGCCTGGTTTCGCGCTTGCAACGATCCCGGCCGGGCCGAGATAGACCTCGCGCACTTCCTTGCCGGACGGCAGCATCGTGACGATCACCTCGGAATCCTCCGCCGCCCTTTTCACATCCGCCGCCGCCGCGCCGCCGCTCTCCCTTAGCTTGCCAACGCTCGCTGCATTCATGTCGAGCCCCGAGACCTGATGCCCCGCCTTGACCAGATTGAGCGCCATCGGCAAGCCCATATTGCCGAGCCCGATGAAACCGATTTTCGCCATAGGCAGCCTCCCGTTTCGTTTTTTCTTGCCGTTCAGTGCGGATGCTCGCGCGCCGATTGCAGCGCAAGCCCGAGATAGCAAATCAAGAGCGCGATCTCGATCACGACGACAATGACCCGCCCGCCGTAAATCTGCGGAAAGAACACCTCCACTGCCGCCATCGACACCGCCGCCGTCAGCCAGACCACCGCGCCCCAGACCGCAGCGAGCCACAGGCCGACGGCCGCGACGAGATCGATGATTGCGAAATAGACGGTCGCGGTCTGCCACGGCAGCGAGTGCAGCGTGAAATTGTTCTCCGGACCGTCGCCGATGCCGAGCACCACGCCCCAGTGATAAAGCCCCTTGAGCATCGACAGCACCGCCATCGCGCGCAGGAACCAGACCAGACGCCGGGTCCAGATGCCGTCGCGCGGGGGCGCGACATTGACCGGGTCGAGCGAACGGATCTGATCGGCGGTGCGCGGTTCGTTCATGTCAGATCCAGTTCCTCGCCCTCGAGCGGGGCGAAGTAGCGGGCGATCTCGGTTTCTCCGATCTCTGCCAGAGCGGCGGGGCGCCAGTCCGGCTTGTTGTCCTTGTCGATGATCACGGCGCGAATGCCCTCGTAGAATTCGCTGCCATACACGATCCGCGAGACGATGCGAAATTCGGTTTGCATGCAATCCTCGAATGACAAGGTCCGGCCTCGCCGCATCTGCTCGCGCGCGATCTTCAGGCTGGTCGGAGACTTCGTTCGCATCGTGGTCGCGATGCCGGCCGCCCAGCCGGCATCCGCCGAGCCGCTCGCCGCCTCGGCGTCCAGCGCAGCAAGAATATCCTCGATCCGGGCCGGCGCGAACAGCCGGTCGATCACGGCCCTGCGCTGCATCACCGGGCCCGCTTCCCGCGGCTCGGCAAAGGCGGCGATCACCGCATCCGGCGGGACCGTGCCGCAAAGCGCCTCCCGCAGGTCGGGGAAACGCGCCGACCTGACATGATGCGTGGCGGCGCCCGCCGCGACGGCGTCGGCTGTGCTCAGCCTTTCGCCCGTGACGGCACAGAAGGTGCCGATCTCGCCCGCCATCTGCGGCAGCGCATAGGTCGCCCCGACATCGGGGAAAAAGCCGATGCCGACCTCGGGCATGGCGAAGGCGTAGCGCTCGCCGGCCACGCGATGGGAGCCGTGGATCGAAATGCCGACGCCGCCGCCCATCACGAGACCGTCGATCAGCGCGATATAGGGTTTCGGAAAGCGCTTGATGGCCGTGTTGAGCGTGTATTCCTCGCGAAAAAAGGCGAGCTGCTCGTCCTGCCTTCCTGCGCGCCCCAGATCGTAGAGCGCGCGAATGTCGCCCCCCGCACAGAAGGCGCGCTCGCCCTCCGCCGTCACGATCACGCGGCTGACGGCGTCGTCCCGCGCCCAGTCGGCGAGCTGCGCGGCGAGCGCGCGCACCATCGCGTGCGTCAGCGCGTTCAGGGCCCTGGGGCGGTTGAGGGTGACGAGGCCGGCAGCGCCCCGGCGCTCGAAGAGGATGTCGGTGGTCATCGGAGGCCAGTGCTAACCGGCGAAGCGAAACCTGACAAGAAATCCGCGGCGGAAAGAACCGCACCGAGATCGAACGAAACGGGCCCGCGCGCGTTATCAGGCGCTTCTGGGCCCGAGGAAAATGCCAACCGCAACTCCCAAGACCATCCGGCGGCCGGGTATGGTCCAGCGCTTCTGGTCCGCCGCGCGCGGCTTCTGGTCGGGCGACACGCGCTGGGTGGCATGGTCGCTTTCGATCGCCTTGCTCGTGCTGGTGGTCGGCCAGCTCCTGGTCCAGTACCGGATCAATCTCTGGAACCGGGCGATTTTCGACGCACTGGAAAAGAAGGACGCCGCCATCGTCCTCACCCAGTCGGCGATCTTCGTGCCGCTCGCCGTCGCCAGCATCACGATCGCCATCCTCGTCGTCTACACGCGAATGCGCCTGCAGCGGCGATGGCGCGGATGGCTGTCGAGCCACACGATCGACCGCTGGCTCGCAAACGGTCGGTACTACCAGCTCAATCTCATCGAGGGTGATCACAAGAACCCTGAATACAGGATTGCCGAGGACACGCGGGTCGCGACCGAAGCGCCGGTCGATGTCGTGGTGGGCATCACGAGCGCGGTGCTGACGGCCTGCACCTTCATGGGCGTGCTCTGGTCCGTCGGCGGCAGCCTGACCTGGGGAACGGGCGATGGCGCCATCGTGATCCCCGGCTATCTCGTCATTTCGGTCGTGATCTATTGCATCGTCATTTCGACGGCGATGGCCTTCATCGCCAAGGCTTTCATTCCGGTCGCCGAGGCCAAGAACCAGTCGGAGGCCGAGTTCCGCTATGCCCTGACCCGGCTGCGCGAGAACGGCGAAAGCGTCGCCATCCTGCAAGGCGAGGACGAAGAGCGCGAGGGACTTCGCAGGCTGCTCGGCAATGTCATCGCCGCCTGGGGCGGGATGGCGCGGCAATACATGCGCACGACCGGCGTGTCGCACGGCAACTTCATCATCGCGTCGGTCGTCCCGATCATCCTGTGCGCGCCCAAGTTTCTCGCCGGCGACATGTCGCTCGGCCAGGTCATGCAGGCCGCAGCCGCATTCATCCAGGTGCAATACGCATTCAACTGGCTGGTCGACAATTATCCGCGCCTCGCGGAATGGACGGCGTCGGCGCGCCGCGTCTCCAATCTTCTGTTCTCGCTCGACGACCTTGACCGGATGGAGGGCAAGACCATCCGGCGGCTCGAAGAGGAAGGCGCCGCGATCCGACTGAAGGACGTGTCGGTCATGCTCAGCGACGGCACGGTCGTCGTGGACGACGCCGACGTCAAGGTCGAACTCGGGGAGAAGGTCCTGGTCGCAGGCGAATCCGGCACCGGCAAGAGTACGCTCGTGCGCGCAATCGCAGGGCTCTGGCCCTGGGGCGAAGGCGAGATCGCACTACCCAAAGGTTCGAAACTGTTTCTGATGCCGCAGAAGCCCTACATCCCGCTGGGCACATTGCGTCGCGCGGCGGCCTATCCCAATCCGCCGGAGCAGTTCGAGGACGCGCATGTGCGCGAGGTGCTTGCGCTTGCGGGCCTCGGCCATCTCGCCGAGCGGTTGGATGAGGAGGACGTCTCCTGGGATCGCGTCCTCTCCGGCGGCGAGCAGCAGCGCCTCGCCTTCGTGCGGCTGTTCCTGCACAAGCCGGATCTCGTGGTGATGGACGAATCGACCTCCGCGCTCGACACCGAGAGCCAGGCATTGCTCATGGGCCGGGTGTCCGAGCAATTGCCGAGGACCGCGATCATCAGCGTCGGCCATCGCGCGGAACTCGAGGCATTCCACGAGCGCAAGCTCCACCTCGTCCGGCGCGATGGCGGTGCGCAATTGCAGGCCGGCGCGATCGCCGCGCCCGCCATCAGCGTCATGACAGCCTGGCTGCGGCGTTGGCGCGGACCGCGCGGGAGCGACGCATCGCCGCCCCTCAGTTCCCCAGCAAATCCCGGCTGACGATCAGGCGCATTACCTCGTTGGTGCCTTCGAGGATCTGGTGCACGCGCACGTCGCGCAGCACGCGCTCGATCGGATGGTCGCGCAGATAGCCATAGCCGCCATGCAATTGCAGACAGCCATTCACGACCTCGAACCCGACATCAGTGGCGAAGCGTTTGGCCATCGCCGCAAGCCGCGTCCCCCCCGGGTCGCCCTCGCTCACGGCATGCGCGGCGCGGCGCACCATCAGCCGCGCGGCTTCGAGCTCGGTGGCATAGTCGGCCAGACGGAAGCGCAGGGCCTGGAAGTCGGAGAGCCGCGTGCCGAATTGCCTGCGGTCGCGCATATACTCGATCGTGCGATCGAGACAGAATTGCGCGCCGCCGATCGAGCAGGCCGCGATGTTGAGCCGCCCGCCGTCGAGGCCCTTCATCGCGATGGTGAAGCCCTCGCCTTCCCTCCCGATCAGATTCTCCGCCGGCACGCGGCAATTCTCGAACATCACCATCGCGGTCGGCTGCGATTTCCAGCCGAGCTTTTTCTCCTGCGCGCCAAAGGAGAGACCCGGCGTGCCCTTTTCCACGACGATGCAGGAAATGCCCTTCGGGCCCTGCCCGCCGGTGCGGACCATGCAGACATAGACGTCGGAGACCCCGCCGCCGGAGATGAAGGCCTTGGCGCCGTCGAGCACGTAATGATCGCCGTCGCGCCTCGCCCTGGTGGCCAGGCTCGCCGCGTCGGAGCCGGCGCCCGGCTCCGTGAGGCAATAGCTCGCAAAATGTTCCATGCTGCAGAGCCTGGGCAGGAATTTGCGCCGCTGCACTTCGCTGCCGAAGGCATCGATCATCCACGCGGCCATGTTGTGAATTGAGATATAGGCCGCCGTCGACGTGCAGCCCTGCGCGAGTTCCTCGAAGATGATCGTGGCGTCGAGCCGCGACAGCGCGGAACCGCCTACGTCGTCGTTGACGTAAATCCCGCCGAAGCCGAGTGCCGCCGCGCCGCGCAGGGTCTCGACCGGGAACTTTTCCTGCTCGTCCCAGTCCCGCGCCTGCGGCATCATCTCGTCGCGCGCGAATTGCCGGGCGGTGGCCTGGAAGGCGCGCTGATCTTCTGAAAGTTCGAAGTCCATTATTCCGGCATTCCACCAAAGATTGTGCGTGTATTTGGCTCGGAGAGCTAGTCAAATAGCCACGAAATTATACCCCAGTCCAAGTCTACTCACCCAAATGACCCCAACGGATAGCCTGTCCCGCAATCCGGAGACCGGCCGCGTACAAGTGATGTCCCGCGCCGAACTTGCGGGATGCGTGCGGTGGACACAGTCATTCAGCGGCGAGCGCAAGGACCTGCGCTACTACGAGCTGCTCGAAGATACCCTGCGCCACGGCTACGAATACCGGTATTTTGCGGTCGTCGAGCCCGGCGGCGCGATCAGTGCGATCCAGCCCTTCTTCCTCATCGAGCAGGACCTGATCGTCGGCGCCGGACCGGGCATATCGGTCGTCGTGCGCAAGGTCCGCCGGCTGTGGCCGCGCTTCCTGAAGCTGCGGACGCTGATGGTCGGATGCGTCACCGGAGAAGCGCAACTCGATGCGCGCTGCGAGGAGACCGCCCGAAGCCTCTCGCGGCTTCTGTCCGAACACATCGCCCGACACGCCGCTCGCCAGGGCGCCTCGCTGATCGTGCTGAAGGAGTTTCCCGCGCGCTATCGCGATCCGCTGGAGGCGTTCGTCGCGCGCGGCTTCAAGCGCATTCCCAGCATGCCGATGACGCGCCTCAATATCGATTATGCGAGCTTCGACGACTACATGACCAAGGCGCTGAACAGCGCAACCCGCAAGAAGCTGCGCAAGAAATTCCAGGCCGCTGCGGCCGCGCCGCCGATCGAGCTCAGCATCGTGTCCGATCTCAAACCCTATATCGACGAGGTCTACCCGCTCTATCTCCAGGTCTACCGCCGCTCCAGGCTGCATTTCGAAAAGCTGACCAGGGATTATTTCAGCGAACTCGGCCGCGCAGCCGGCGACAAGGCCAAGTTCTTCCTCTGGCGTCAGGGCGGCTCGATCGTCGCCTTCTGCGCCTGTCTCACGCACGGCGATTCGTTCTACGCCGAATATGTCGGGTTCGATTACAGGGTCGCGCTCGATCAGCACCTCTATCACTATGTCGTGCGGGACATGATCACCTGGGCGATCGGCAACAAGTTCAAGTGGTTCCGCTCCAGCGGGCTGAACTACGATCCCAAGCTGCATCTGCGCCATCAGCTCGATCCGGTCGATCTCTACGTCAAGCATGTTTCGCCGATCGGCAATGCGATCATCCACCGGCTGCTGCCGTGGATCGAGCCCGTCCGTCAGGACAAGACGCTGCCAAAATTTGCGAATTACAGCGACCTATGGGCCGAACCGCGCAAGCCCCCCCCGATGGCCGGGGAGACGGCGTCCGACGAGCAGGTAGCGCCGACCTTCGCAAGCGGATAGATATGGCGGGTCAATCAGGAACAGGCCCATCAGGAACAGGTTCATGGCCCTCAAATACGGCCGCCCGCTGGAGCGCCGCACGCGCTTCGTCCCCGTCGAGCCGGACGCCGCCCCGGCAGCCGCGCCCCCGCTCGACCTGACCGATCGGCCGCGCCGCCTGCGCCGCACCGGCTGGATACGTCGCATGGTGCAGGAAAACGTGCTGACCTCGGCCGACCTGATCTGGCCGCTCTTCGTGATCGAGGGCAACACGTCGCGTGTTGCGGTCGCCTCCATGCCGGGCGTCGAGCGGCTGTCGGTCGATCAATGCGTGCGCGAGGCCGAGCGCGCCGCGAAACTGGCAATCCCCTGCATCGCGCTGTTTCCCTATACCGATCCCGCCCTGCGCGACGAGGACGGCACCGAAGCGCTCAATCCGGACAATCTGGTCTGCCGCGCCGTCCGCGCCGTGAAGCGGGAGGTGCCGGAAGTCGGCATTCTCTGCGACGTGGCGCTCGATCCCTATACCAGCCACGGCCATGACGGCCTTCTGCGCGAGGGCGAGATCGTCAACGATGCGACGGTGGAAGTGCTCGTGCAGCAGGCGCTGGTGCAGGCGCAGGCCGGCTGCGACATCATCGCCCCTTCCGACATGATGGACGGGCGCGTCGGTGCGATCCGCGCGGCATTGGACGACGCCGGTTTCGCGCATGTCGCGATCATGGCCTATGCGGCGAAATATGCGTCGGCCTTCTACGGCCCGTTCCGGGATGCGGTCGGCTCGGCGAAGACGCTGACCGGCGACAAGCGCACCTACCAGATGGATCCGGCCAATTCCGACGAGGCGTTGCGCGAGGTCGCGCTCGACGTCGAGCAGGGCGCCGACATGGTCATGGTCAAGCCCGGCCTGCCCTATCTCGACATCGTGCGCCGCGTGAAGGAGACATTCGGCATGCCGACTTTCGCCTATCAGGTCTCCGGCGAATATTCGATGATCATGGCAGCGGTGCAGAATGGCTGGCTCGACGGCGAGCGCGCGATCCCGGAAAGCCTGATCGCCTTCAAGCGCGCGGGCGCGGACGGGGTGCTGACCTATTTCGCGCCGCAGGTCGCGGAGCGGCTGAAGGCCGGCGCCTAGCAACGGCCGTCACGCAGGAATTTCTACGCCTTGGAAACCAATCGTCAGGGATTGGGCCGGTAGGCTGCACGCATGACCCGCCCGCCCTCCGCCGAAGAACTCGAACAGCTCGCCAAGGTCTGGTTTTCGCAGGCTGGTGCCCTGTCCGCGCAGGATCAGGCCGAGATCGCGGCGTGGAAGAAAGAGCACCGCAAGTGGACACATTTCACCGGCGGGGGCGACGGCTTGGCCGGGGCCGGCGCTTACGGCGGCGGCGAGCCGGGTGATTGCGGCGGAGATTGATCCGCGCCCTATTCCATCGCGAATCCGGCCGCGATCCGCACCGGCTGATAGCCCTCGGCCTCCAATGCCGCAGCGATGCTCTCGGCATGCGCGCGGTCGCGCGTCTCCACCGTGACGTCGAGCCGCGCCCCCTTGGCCGGCACGTCGAGCAATGTTCGCCGGTGCTCGACGCCCAGGATGTTGGCGCCGAGCGCGCCGAGCCGGGTCGCGATCGCGCCGAGCACGCCGGGGCGGTCCGGGATCGTCAGGCGGAACGAGACGATACGCTCCTCGCGCTCGAGCTCGCGCACCATGATCGAGGCGAGAATCCGCGGATCGATGTTGCCGCCGCACAGGATCAGCCCGACATGTCGGCCGCGGAAGCGGTCCGGCTCCGCCAGCATCGCGGCAAGTACCGCGGCGCCTGCGCCCTCCGCCATCGTCTTCTGCAGCGTGAGATAGGCGTTGACCGCCCGCTCCAGGTGGCTCTCGTCCACCAGGAGGATGTCGCTGACGAGGTCGCGCACGATCGGCAGCGTCAGGGCGCCGGCGCTCTTCACCGCGATGCCTTCCGCGAGCGTGGCGCCGCCGCAGGGCCGGTCCTGCCCCTTCACCGCATTCCACATCGCGGGGTAGAGCGCCGCCGCGACGCCGACGATATCCATGCCGGGCTTGATTGCCTTGGCCGCGATGGCGTTGCCGGAAATCAGCCCGCCGCCGCCGATCGGAATGACGAGACAATCGAGCTTCGGCTCGTCTTCGAGCATTTCGAGCGCGATCGTGCCCTGCCCCGCAATGATGCGCGGGTCGTCGAAGGGATGCACTTCGACATAGTCATGCGCCGCGATCAGCTCGCGCACGCGCTCCTGTGCCTCGTTGACGGTCTCGCCATGCAGCACGACCCTGGCGCCATGCGCCTCGGTCGCCGCGACCTTCACATAGGGCGTGATTACGGGCATCACGATGGTCGCGGCGATCCCGAGCCGCGCCGCGTGATAGGCGACGGCCTGCGCGTGATTGCCTGCGGACATCGCGATCACGCCTCGCGCCCGTTCGTCCGCACCGAGCGAGGCGAGCTTGTTGAGCGCGCCGCGCTCCTTGAAGGAGTTGGTGACCTGGAGATTCTCGTACTTCACCCAGACCTGCGCGCCGGTGAGCGCGGACAGCCGCGGCGCCGGCAGCATGGGCGCGCGCATGACGCGACCGGCAATGACCGCACGGGCGGCCTCGATGTCCTTGAGCGTGACGGGCTGAAGCGTGGCTGTCATCGGCGTGGGGATGTGCAAAACGTGGCGAACTGACGGCAGGAAGCCACCTTTTCGTCCGGTTCCTGCATTAATGCAATCGCATTTCCCGATCACCTCTTGTCGTCCTTGCATCGATCCGCGCGTCGATTCCGGCATGCTCAAATTCCTCGGCAAATATGCAGGCCAGATGGCCTTCTCCCTGATCGGCACCGTTCTGGGCGCGCTGATCGTGACCAAGCTCGGGCTCTATTCGCCCTTCTCGTCGGCGCCGCAGCCTGCGCCCGCAACGGAGACCGTGGTCGCGCCCTCCGCGCCGGCCGCGAAACTGATCGAGGAGAGCCATCAGGTGATCCGCGACCGGCTCGACGCCGACCGGCGC
>JACAEG010000078.1 GCA_013388965.1 Pseudorhodoplanes sp.
GCGCGACCGGCGGCGGCGTCTGCCGGGCCACCCGCTGCGCCGGGCGCGCCGGCAAACCGGCCGGGGCCGCCTGGCTGGCCTGAACGGCATTCGGAACCGGCGGCAGCGCCCTGGTGATTGCGATCGGCGGCCCGGTCGGCGGCAGCGGCTCGCTCATCTGGGTGTTCGGAAGCCGCGGGGGCCATGAGAAATCGTCGGCGCGACCCGCCGCCGGCGCCAGGGGCTCGCCCTTGGTCAACACGCTTGCAGCGACCGGATCGGGCGCAGCGGTCCGGTTCGCATTGCCCCCGAGCAGCTCGGTCTGATCCTCGCTGTTGTTCGTCAGCACCAGCACCGGCCCGGCAAGCGGCCGCGCGGCCGGGGCGCCCGGCCTGGACGGCTCCGGCTGCACGATTTCCGGCACCGGCAGCGCCACCGGCAGCGCCGCAGTCGACAGCATGCGGCGCAGTTCGCGGTCGACATAGTGAGCAAGCTTGCGGGCGCCGGCCTTGGTGAAATGCACGCCGTCGGCGGTGCGCAGCCGTCGCGTCTGGCCTTCGAAGTCCGGGCCCTGCGTCGTGAACCGCCCGTTGTCGTCGACAAATCCGTCCCAGACGTCGACATAGACGATGCCGGCATTGTCGGCGCGCGCGCGATAGATCTCGTTGAGATAGAGCGCATCGCTGGTCGATTTCGGGCCGCGGATCGACGGCAGTCCGACCCAGATCACGGGGATGTTGGCCGCCTTCATCGCCGCGATCGTCTCATCCACGCGCTGGGCGTAGAACTCCTCCCAGCGTTCGGAACGGAATTCATGCAGGGCTCCCGGGCGCGCCACCCGCTTCGATTCGGGAGCCGCGATATCGGGCGTCTCCTCGTCGTCGGCATTGCTCTGCTTCTGCTGCTCGGCGGGCTTCTGATCCGCGGATTTTTGCTCGGCCGGCTTCTGTTCGCCCGGCTTCGCGGTTGCAGCCGGTTTCGGATCGGTCGCCGCCGGTGCCTTGGGATCCTTCGGCGGCGCCGGCCGCTCGCGGAGCGCCTGACGGTCCTGGAGGCCGAGCATCATGATAATGGCCTGCGGCTTTTCGGCCGCCACCAGATCGCGAATGACCTGCGACCATTCGGGCGCGTTGTTGCGGTTCTCGTAGCGGATCAGGCCGGAATTATGCTTGGGCTTGCGGACGACGCCGAGTTCCGGCGTTTCGGACAGCGCATCCTCGAGGCCATAGGCCAGCCAGTCAGCCATCGAGTCGCCGACAACCAGGATCTTGGTGGACGGCGCGACCTCGGGCTTCTTGGCAGCCGGGGCGCGCGAATAGTCCACCCGCGGCGCGGGTTCGTCCTGGAAGAAGGGATCGAACATCCGCCGCCGGCGCGGATCGTTGAACGGATAGCGCTCCTCGAAGAAAAACTGGGCATTGGCGGAGGGCACCGCAAAGGGGAAGCCCGCGCAGAGCACCGCAAGCTCGACCCCGGCGACCAGGATTGCCGCGCTAAGTCCCTGGCTGAACTTGGATTTTGCCATTCGAATCTCAACGGCCGGGCCGCAGGCCGGTGCCTGGAGACATGACGACCCGGCTTTGGTTCGTCAATACCCGCCAACAATGGCGGCTTGAAGGTCAGGAACCACGCAGTTTTGCCAGCAAGGCCTCGGTCGCAAAGCCGTCCGGAACGAGCCCGGCCGACGCCTGATAGCTGCGGATCGCCGCGCGCGTCTTTGGCCCGAAGCGGCCGTCCGGCTCGCCGGCATCGTAGCCGCGCCGCGCCAGCAATTGCTGCATCTCGGCCCGCTCCTGCAGCGACAGCACGCGCTCGTGCCGCGGCCAGGCCTGCACGAAGGGCCCTCCCCCGCGCATGCGGTCGGACAGATGCCCGATCGCGAGCGCATAGGCCTCGGACGGGTTGTAGCGCATGATGACGCGGAAATTGTTCAACATCAGGAAGGCCGGTCCCTGCGCGCCCGCCGGAACGAGCAGATAGGCGCGCTCGTTCGGATGCGGGAACGGCTTGTCGCCGACGCGCCTGACGCCGAGCCGCTGCCATTCCTGCAGGGTGAGCTGACGCGAACGGTCGGCGTTCCGGAAATCGAAATTCTTCGGAACGGTGACTTCGTATCCCCAGGTCTGCCCGGTCTGCCAGCCGTGTTTCCGGAAGTAATTGGCGGTGGAGGCAAGCAGGTCCGGAATCGAGGTGACGATGTTGCGGTGGCCGTCGCCGTCGAAATCGACCGCATAAGTCTTGTACACGGTCGGCATGAACTGTGTCGGGCCGAACTCGCCCGCCCACGAGCCCATCGCCTGCTCGGCCGAAACGTCGCCGCGATCGAGCAATTCGACGATGGCGAGGAATTCGTTCCGGAAATAATCCTGCCGTCGCCCGACACAGGCGAGCGTCGCGGTCGAGCGCAGCACGGCGCGATTGCCGATCGCGGTCGAGTATTTCGATTCGATGCCCCAGATCGCCGTGATGGTGTAGCGGTCGACGCCATAGGCGCGCTCGACCGCATCGAAGGTCGCGCGGTGCTCCGCCAGCAATTCGCGGCCGCGCTGGATGCGCTCGTCGGTCACCAGGATGTCGAGATATTCCCAGAAGGCCTTGGTGAATTCCGGCTGGGAATCCACGAAGTCCATGATCTAGAGATCGGGCGTGAGAGCGCGCGTCAGCGCGGCATAGCGTTCGCGCGCCACGCCGCGGCGCACCGCTTCCGGCGCCATGCGCTCCAGGCAACGATCGAAGCTCGCGGCGGCGCTGCGGATGGTGTCGGCCGCCATCAGCGGATGGCCGGAGGCTCCGGATTCCCCGCTCCATTCCGTCTTGCTGGCGGGCGCGGCCGGCGCGGAATAGGGAATGCTCTGCGTCGAGACGGGTTCGAGGCGACCGTCCACCTGCGCGCAGCCGGGCTGCGACACGAGCGCTGCCGAGACCGCCACAGAAGCCAGCCAGAACGATGCCTTTGTCATCCGCAATACCCTGCCCCGCACGCCATACCACAAAGGCCTATGGGGGCCGATCAAGGTTGCGGCAAAGTTAACAACATGCCCGATTTTCGTGGACGCGGCGCCGTATGCATGGTCTTTGCTGCAGCGCAAGATAGTCCATCTGTGGAACTCTGACCCCGCCATGAAACCGATCCGCAAAGCCGTATTTCCTGTCGCCGGCCTCGGCACCCGCTTCCTTCCGGCCACCAAGGCCATGCCCAAGGAGATGCTGACCGTGGTCGACCGTCCGCTCATCCAGCATGTCGTGGACGAGGCGCGGCAGGCCGGCATCGAGCATTGTATTTTCGTGACGGGGCGCAACAAGGGCGTGATCGAGGATCATTTCGACCGCCAGTTCGAGCTCGAAACCACGCTTCTCGAGCGCGGCAAGAAGAAGGAATACGAGCTTCTGATGGCGGAACTGCCTGCGGCCGGCGCCGCGAGCTTCACGCGCCAGCAGAGCCCGCTCGGCCTTGGACATGCGGTCTGGTGCGCGCGCGACATCGTCGGCGACGATCCGTTCGCGGTGGTGCTGCCGGACGTGCTGGTGAAGGCCGAACGCGGCTGCCTCGCGCAGATGATCGACGCCTATAATGCGATCGGCAGGGCTTCAAACATCATCGCCGTGGAGGAAGTGCCGATGGAGCGCATCTCCTCCTATGGCGTCGTCGGAATCGGCAAGACGCATGGCAAGAGCTTCGAGATCACGCAGATGGTCGAGAAGCCGAAGCGCGAGGATGCGCCTTCCAATCTCAGCATTACCGGCCGCTACATCCTGCAGCCCGAAATTTTCGGCCTGCTCGCCGACCAGCAAAAGGGGGCCGGCGGGGAAATCCAGCTCACCGACGCGATGGTCCGGCTCAGCAAGACGCAACCATTCTATGGCGTGAAGTTCGAGGGCCAGAGCTACGATTGCGGCATGAAGCTCGGCTTCCTCACCGCCAATATCGCCTATGCGCTCGATCGCGCCGATATCGCGGACGAGCTGCGCGCGGAAATCGGCAAGCTGCTGAAATAGCCACGGTCAAGCCCGGGCTCGATCCGGTCATCCGGCATTCGCCTTGGCGGGATTGCCGGGTCGCGATGCTGCGCATCGCCCCGGCAATGACAAAAAAATCAGCGCTGCAGCTTCACGCTCAGCATCGCGATGCTGGCATCGTAATTCGCGCCCGGATCTGTCGAGCGCAGCCATTCCTGGCGGAACTCGCCCTTGACGTGAACGGTGCGCGTCATCTTGTAGGTCAGCGCGACCGACGTGAAGTAGCGGTTGTCGATCCGGTCGAGGCCGAAATAATCGTCGTTGCCATAGCCGAAGGACAGCGTGCCGAGGAGCCAGCGGCGGAAGGCGTGGTCGACCTGCACGATCGCGTCGCGCTTGAGGCCGCCCGAAACGCCCGGCAAGACCACTTCCTCGACCGACGACTTGAGGTCGAGCTTGACGGTGGTCAGCGGCGTGGCCGCCCAGATCAGGTTGCCGTCGACGATCAGGCCGCTGAAGCTCGGCAATGTCGGATCGTCGTAATGGCGGTGCACCTGGCCGGCGGACACCGTGCCGGTGAGCTTGCGGGTCAGTTCGAACTCGACGCCTGTGCGCCACATCGTTCCCTGGGAATTGCGCGAAGGATTCGTGCTCGTGGAATCGTCATAGACGCGCGAATCGAGGCCGGCCTCCGCGAAAGGCTTGATCCCGGGCACGATCTCGTAGCCGACACGCACGGTGCCGCCATACTGATTGTAGTTGCGATCCGAGAGATTGAGGATCGAGCCGTCGTCGAGCATCGCATTCCAGTATTGCAGGCGGTCGATCAGCCCCTTCCCCGTCACTTCGAGACGGTTGAAGCGGTGCGTCAGGCCGACGGTGCCGCCATACATTTCATAGATCGGCGGCCGGATCGTGTCGCCCGGGGTGTTGGGATCGCCCGGAGCGTCGGCGAGAAGCTGGTAGCGCCCCTCGATATCCGAGCGTGTCTGCGAGGTGATGTCGATGCGCGCGTTCACTTTCGCTTCGACATCCGGCTTGTTGAAATCCTCGAGCTGGTCGTACCAGGTATAGGTACCGCGCAGGCTCCCCTTCAGCTCGTGCCGCGACCATTCCGACTGGGCCAGCCATTGCGCGGTGACCGTCGACAGCCACGAGCCGCTGCGGATCAGCGAGCGCGTGACGTTGGAATCGTAGCCGCGGATCGCCTCGATCGAAGGCTTCAGGACGAAGGAGCCCACGCGCACGCCGACCGGGCCGAACGGATCTTCCTCGATCGGCGTGCGCCGGACCACCTGGCGGCGCAGATGCGGCAAGGCGGGATCGGCCACGATGGTCGTCGTGGTGACCGGCCGACGCACCGCCGGCGCGGCTTCCCGATAGACGGGGTGCAGGGTCTGGTCGGCCGGAACGATGGCCGGGAGCGGTGGCGGCGCCGCGCGCGGCTGTTTCGGCCGGTGCGGGTTGGTCGAGACGAAGCCGGTCGTGCCGGCGCCGGAGCCCGCGGGATTTCCGAACGACGGCGTGCGGAAGCGCGCCGGATTCCGGGGATCGCCATCGGGCACCGGAATGAACAGGCGCGCATCCGTCATGTCCTGCGCGGCCGCTTCGCGCACGCCCGTGCCGACGAGCACGAGTGCGAGAGCAAGCTGCGCCGCCAGGATCGGAGGGCGGAAACGCGCCACCGGCAACCTCCTCGTCTGGCGCACGCCGGCCGGGCGCTACCAAACGCAAACGGCCGGCCTTCCGGCCGGCGGACATGGTTAACGGAGTAGAAAGGGAGATGGTTAACAGGGCGTTAGGGGCTTGCCCGGCCCGAGCCCCGGCTTTGCGGCGCCAGGTTTTTTCAAATGCCGGACTCGCATCGCAACATATCGGTAACGCCGGCGGCGCAGATTTGCGCCGCGCGGATCAGCCGCGCGCCGTTCAATCAGCCGCCGCCACGAACGGGGTGCCTTCCCGAACTCCCGATGCGAATGAGGAGCCTTGCATGACAAGAACCTTTGCCGCCGCCGCCATTCTGGCTGCGGTCCTGACGGCGCCGGCCATTGCCGGCCCGATGCCGGTCGCGCCGCAAATCGATACCGGATCGCTCGTCGAACAGGTCGCCGACGGTTGCGGCGTTTACCGCTATCGCGGCCCCGGCGGCGTCTGCCACCGCTATGGCACGGGACCGTTCCCGGCCGGATATTTCGGTCCTTATCACTGGAATCCCAATGGCTGCCCTCCGGGCTACTGGCGCGGCCCCTGGGGTCACTGCCGCGACACCCCGTATCACGGCTACCTGCCCGGCGGCGGCTACAAGCCCTGATCCGGCCTGAAAAAGCCCGTGCCGCGGCGATCCGCGGCACGGGCATTCCTGCGGCGGGCTAGACCCAGCCTTCCAGTTCGCGCCGCACGATGGTGCGGATCACGCGCATGCCGTCCTCGCTGTCATTGAGGCACGGCACCATCGAGAAATTGCGCCCGCCCGCCTTCTTGAAGATGTGCGCGTTCTCCATCGCAATCTCTTCCAGCGTTTCCAGGCAATCGGCGGAAAAGCCGGGCGTGATGACGACGACATCGCGCACGCCCTTCCTGGCCAGCTCCTTCATGGTCGCGGCAGTGTAAGGCTGCAGCCATTCCGCGCGCCCGAAGCGCGACTGGAAGGTCATGATGAACCTGTCCTCGGTCATGTTGAGCCGCTCGCGCATCAGCCGCGTGGTCTTGGCGCAATGGCAGTAATAGGGATCGCCCTTCAGGAAATACTCGCGCGGCAATCCGTGAAACGAGTTCACGATCACATCGGGAGTGAAATCGAGCAGCGCGAGATGCTCGCGCAACGTCGTCATCAGCGCTTCGATATAGACGTCGTTGTCGTAATAGGGCGGCACCACACGCAGGGTCGGCTGCCAGCGCATGTTGAGCAGGCGCCGGAAGGCGATGTCGCAGGCGGTCGCCGTCGTGGCCGCCGAATATTGCGGATAGAGCGGAAAGAACAGGATGCGGTCGCAGCCCGCGCGCGCCAGCGCGTCGATGCGCGAGGGAATCGACGGATTGCCATAGCGCATCGCCCAGTCCACGACGATGTTGGGATGAATCTCGGTCAGCGGGGCCGCGAGCTTCTCGGCCTGCGACCGCGTGATGGTCTTGAGCGGAGATTCGTTCTTCTCCTTATTCCAGATCTTTGCATAGTCCTTGGCCTTGCGGCGCGGCCGCAGCGCCAGCACGATCCGAAAGGCGATTCTCCAGGCGACCGATTCATCCTCGATCACGCGCTTGTCGGACAGAAACTCCTTGAGATACTTGCGGACTGATTTCGCGGTCGCCTCGTCGGGCGTGCCGAGATTGACGAGCAGGACGCCGATGCGGCCGAACGCCACGTCGGGATGATCCTGGGGCCGATGCCGTGTATCCGGCTGGAAGCCGGTCGCCGCCATGTTCATGATTGCCGCACCATTCAGCAAAAAGGGTCGCCGCCCCTCGCCACTCCATGCTAAGGCACACAAGCACGACGAAAATCAATCGCTAAAAATGCCAATCACCCGCCGTCTGCTGCTTCTGGGGTCTTCCTGTCTGGCGATGCTCGCGGGTCTGCCGCGGCTTGCTTTTGCGGAGAGGGCCCGCATCACCGTCATTCTGACCAACGACATCTACCTGATGAACGACACGCGGGGGCCGGACGGCCGCATGCGCGGCGGCTTTCCGCGGCTCGCCGCCGTGGTCAAGGCCGAGCGCGCCAAGGGCGGGAATGTCCTGTTCGCTCATGCCGGCGACACGCTGTCGCCATCGCTCCTGTCGGGCATCGACCACGGCTATCATATCGTCTCGCTCACCAACATGATCGCACCGGACATCTTCGTGCCGGGCAATCACGAATTCGACTTCGGCAAGGAGACCTTCATCCGGCGCATGGGCGAGGCGAGGTTTCCGCTCTTCGCCGCCAATATGCGCAATGCCGACGGCGCGCCGATGCCGGGATTCAAGGATCGCACGATCATGGAAATCGGCGGCGTGCGGATCGGACTCACGGGCGCGGCGCTGACGGAGACGCCGGAAGTCGCCAATTCCGGCGACGTGAAGTTCGCGCCGCTGGTCGCGACCGTCGAGCAACAGGCCGCGCTGTTGCGCAAGGAAGGCGCGGATTTCGTCGTGGCAATCGTGCATGCGCCGCGCCACCAGGACCTGCAGCTCTTCAACGGACATGTCTGCGATCTGATCCTGACCGGCCACGACCACGACCTGTTCCTGGATTTCGACGGCCGCACCGCCATCGCGGAATCCAGCCACGACGGACACTTCGTCACGATGATCGACCTGACGATCGACGTCGACACGAGCGAGGGCCGCCGCACGCTGTCCTGGTTCGCAAAATTCCGCATTGTCGACACCGCCGATGTGGAGCCGGACCCGGACGTGCTGGCTGCGGTGCGCGGCTTCGAGGCAGAGCTCTCGAAGGAGTTCGACGTCGCCATCGCCAGGACCGACGTGCAGCTCGACAGCCGCACGGCCACGGTTCGCACCGGCGAGGCCGCGATCGGCGACCTTTTCGCCGACGCCATCCGCTTCACCACGGGCGCGCAGATCGCGATCATCAACGGCGGCGGCCTGCGCGGCGAAAAGGTCTATCCGCCCGGCAGCGAGATCACGCGGCGCGACGTGTTCGCCGAATTGCCGTTCGGCAACCACGTCGCCGTGCTCGACGTCAGCGGAAAGGTGGTGCGCGAGGCGATCGAGAACGGGATCAGCCTGCTGCCGCGCTTTGCCGGCCGTTTCCCGCAGGTCTCGGGCATGAGCTTCGAGGCCGACCTGTCGCGACCGCCCGGCCATCGCGTGCTGAGCATCCGGGTCGGCGATGCGCCGCTTGACGAGACGAAGATGTATCGGCTGGCCACCAACGACTTCATGGCTCGCGGCGGCGACGGTTACACCATGTTTCGCGATGCCAGGCAGATCGTCACCGCCGCCGACGGGCCGCTGATGGCGAACGAGGTGATGGTCTATCTGCGCAAACTCGGCACCGTGCGGACCGGCACCGACGGTCGGATCGTGCTGAAGCGCTGACGGAGCGACGTCATTCCGGGACGGCTGCGCATGCAGCCGGACCCGCAATCCCGTACTTCGGGACCGGCTTCCCGATGCCGGCTTCGCGAGCCGCGCTCGCGCCCCGGAATGACCAGGCCTCACTGCCCCGGGCGCAATTCCAGCGCGCCGATGCCGCCGAACACGTTCAGGCCCACCTGCCCCTCGACGCTCAGGGGCTGCAGTGCGACCGTGTTGTTGGAGCCGCCATAGAGCACGTTGGCGCCGAGCCCGCCGCCGACCGCGGCGCCCGCGGTCACGCCGGCATAGGCGCCGGCAAGATCGCCGGGGCCGATTTGCTGCGTCGGGGCGAACACCCCCCAGACCAGCGCCTGCTGCGCCTTGAAGCCGAGATCGACGCCGACCTTGGTCAGCTTCGCGATATAGACCTGCTGCGGCCCCCAGTCGGAGCGGAACAGGCAGCGAAGCTCGGCCACCGAGCCGACGACAAATCCGACATTCGGCCCGCCGCGGCATTCCAGCACGCCGGCCTGGACGCGTCCCTGCTGCGCGGCAGCCGGCAATGTCGAAAGACCGAGAACAGCGAGAGATGCGAGCACAGCGCGACGAAGCATGACGTCCCCTCCAGATTGCGGCCGGCCAGCGGCCCAAATCACCCTTGTCGGGCTTCTAGCACCTGCGCGGCGCTTTGGGGACTGCGAATGCGCGGCATGCCGCCGCGCGCCGGGAAGCGAGGTTTATTTCAGGTTTCCGCAGAAGCGCTGGATGCGCCGGCAGGCCTCCTCCAGATCCTCGGTCCTGGTCGCGTAGGAAATGCGGAACGCCGGCCCGAGCCCGAAGGCCGAGCCCTGCACCACCGCCACGCCCTCGGCTTCGAGCAGTTCGGTCACGAAATCCTGATCGGTCTCGAGCGTCTTGCCGCTCGGCGCCGTCTTGCCGATCGTGCCGGCGCAGGAAGGATACACATAGAAGGCGCCTTCCGGCTTCGGACAATGGAGGCCGTGCGACTGGTTGAGCATCGACACGACCAGATCGCGCCGCTCCTTGAACACCTTGTTGTGCTTCGGGATGAAATCCTGCGTACCGTCGAGCGCCTCGACCGCAGCCCATTGCGCGATCGAGGACGGATTCGACGTCGATTGCGACTGGATCGTCGCCATCGCCTTGATCAGCGGCTCCGGCCCGCCGGCATAGCCGATGCGCCAGCCGGTCATGCAATAGGCCTTCGACACGCCGTTCACCGTCAGCGTGCGGTCGTACAGCGCGGGCTCCACCTGCGCCGGCGTCGTGAACACGAAATCGTCGTAGACGAGGTGTTCGTACATGTCGTCGGTCATGATGTGCACCTGCGGATGCTTCACGAGCACATCGGTGATCGCCTTCAGTTCGCTGCGCGTATAGGCCGCGCCGCTCGGATTCGAGGGCGAGTTGAAGATGATCCACTTGGTCTTGGGCGTGATCGCGCGCTCGAGCACGTCCGGCTTGAGCTTGAAGCCGTTATCCATCGTGGTCATCGCGGTCACCGGCTCGCCGCCCGCAAGCGCGACCATTTCCGGGTAGCTCACCCAATAGGGCGCGACGCAGATCACCTCGTCGCCCGGATTGATGGTCGCCATCAGCGCATTGTAGAGCACCTGCTTGCCGCCGGTGCCGACCGAGATCTGCGAGGGCTTGTAGTCGAGCCCGTTCTCGCGCTTGAACTTTCGGGCGATCGCGGCTTTCAGCTCCGGAATGCCGTCGACATTGGTGTACTTGGTCTTGCCTTCCCGGATCGCCCTGATGGCGGCGTCCTTGATGTTCTCCGGCGTGTCGAAATCAGGCTCCCCGGCGCCCAGTCCGATTACATCCCGGCCGGCGGCTTTCAGCGCGCGCGCCTTGTCCGTCACGGCGATGGTGGCGGAAGGCTTGATGCGCTTGAGCGATTCGGCAAGGAAGGCCATGAGATTCTCCGATAGCTGCCGGGGAGTTCCTAAAGCCCCTCCCCGGCAGCGGCAAGCCAGATTGTGTGGTGCACACATCAAGCACGCTGATGCCTGTCGCCGTTGACGCTGGTCTTTTGGCCCGCCCATCCTAAAATCGCGGCAAGACGTGGATTCAGACCACGAGAAAAGACCCCGACGGGAGAAGACGCCATGAGGAACCACGCCACGCTGACCCGCCGCGCCGCCCTGGGCGCCATCGCCGCCCTGGCCGCCGCTGCGTCAAGGCCGGTTCGGGCGCAGGCCTTCCCCTCCCGCACCGTGACAATCGTCGTGCCCTACCCCGCCGGCGGTCCGGTCGATGCGCTCGCGCGGCTGCTCGCTGAAGAAGCGGCGGGCGATCTCGGACAGCCTGTGACGGTCGAGAACCGCGCCGGCGCGGCCGGCATGACCGGCACCGGTTCGGTGGCGCGCGCCGATCCGGATGGCCACACGCTCGTCCTCGGCACCAACCAGACGCATGCCACCAATCAGAGCCTGTTCAAGACCTGTCCCTACGACGCCACCAGGGATTTCGCGCCGGTCGCCGGCATCGTCGAGATTCCGCATGTGCTGGTCGCGCGCAAATCGCTGCCGGCCGGCAACGTGGCCGAACTCGTCGCACTGGCGAAGCGCGCCCCCGACAGCCTGAATTACGGTTCGACCGGCAACGGCTCCGCGTCCCATCTCGCGGCCGAATTGTTCAAGACCAGGACCGGCGCCGACATCAGGCACATTCCGTTCAAGGGTGCCGCGCCGATGACCACCGAATTGCTGGCCGAGCGCATCGACATCAGCTTCGCCACCCTGCCGAGCGTCATCAGGCAGATCGAGGCCGGCAACCTGAAAGCGCTCGGTATCGCAAGCGCGAAGCGCGCGGCGACTCTTCCGAATGTTCCGACGATGAACGAACAGGGTGTCGCGGGCGTGGAAGCGGATGCCTGGTTCGCGCTGTTTGCGCCGGCGGGGACGCCCGCGCCCGCGATCGACCGCCTTTATCGCGCAATCGTGACCGCTGTCGGCAAGGAGAAGCTGCGGCAGGCGCTCGCCGCACAGGGCATGACGATTGCAGTGCGTGCGCCGTCCGAGCTTTCCGCTGCATTGCCGGGGGAAGTCGCAAAATGGGCGGACGTGATCAAAAGCGCGCGGGTAACGGTCGAATAGGGCTTGATTTCGGCAGAATCGCCGCGAGCGGAATGCGCCGTCGATTTGTAACAAGTCGAATCTTCTCGCCGCAGCGCAGCACACAAGGGAATTTATCCGTCAAATTTTTTCCGCGCATAACCCTCGATGCGCGATGAATCATCTTTTCTTCGCAATTGCACCCTAACCCGCCTTGCCGGGGTTGCGCTTTTCGACTCCGGGTTCGCGCTGACATAAGCTGTTGATCGTCACGTCGGTAATTGGAGGGAGGGCCAGCCGCCATGTACACGCTCTACTCCATGCAACGTTCGGGCAACAGCTACAAGGTCAGGCTGGCGCTCGCGCGACTCGGCATCCCGCACACCATCGTCGAGGTCGACATCCTGCAGGGTGAAAGCCACACGCCGGACTTCCTCGCCAAGAATCCGAACGGCCAGATTCCGCTGCTCGAAATCGCGCCTGGTCAGTATCTCGCGGAATCGAACGCGATCCTGTGCTTCCTGGGCGAAGGCACGCCCCTGTTTTCCGGCGATCCGGTCGAGCGCGCCAAGACGCTGCAATGGCTGTTCTTCGAGCAGCACGCGATCGTGCCGAATATCGGCGCCGCCTTTTTCTGGATCGTGCTCGTGCGCGGCGGCCGCGAATTGCAGCGCTATGCGCTTGACGACTGGATGGAGGAAGGCAATCGCGCGCTCCGCGTGATGGAGAAGCATCTCTCGGAGCACGCATTCTTCTCCGGCGATCGGTCCTCGATCGCCGACATCGCGCTCTATGCCTATACCCATCGGGCGGAGGAATGCGATTTCGACCTGCAGGGCTTCCCTGCGATTCGGGACTGGCTCGCGCGTGTCGAATCCTAGCCCGGGCACGTTCCGATGGAGTCCCCGGCAGCCCTGCAAACCGCGGCGGAATGACAGCGTTAAGGCTTCCTTAACCGATTTTCATCAATTCGTCTCAATTCGAGACGGGCTTCGCCGCTTTCCAGCCGGAGAGCGGCCCCCTTCCACTACGATGATGCCTCTCTCGCTGATTCGCGGACGAGACGGACATGAGCGCCAACGACTTTCACGGCTTTCAGCACCCGGCGCGCCATGCGCGCCGGTTGAACACGCGCAAGACTGCCTTTGCCGAATTGATCATGACGCTTGCGCTGGTCATCTGCATTGCGGTCGTGGCAACTGCAGTCACCATCGGCATGGCGCGCGCCGACGCCCTTGCGGGGTCCGGCAGCCAGGACGGCAGCGCGCTCGCGATTGCGGCCTTTCTCGGATCGCTGATCGCAGTGATGGGGGGCATCACCGCACTCTCGCTGCACATGCCCGAACGTGCCCGCCGCGACTGAACGCCGCCGCTCTTTCGGAAACCATCGGCCCTCCCTATCGTTAAGGCTTGTCGTCGGACGGAGCCTCGCGATGCTGCGCATGGTCATGGCCGCGGTCACGCTCGTGGCCGCCTCCCCCGCTTTCGCCCAGCAGCCGGCGTCGGGCACGCCGCCCGATGTCCGAATTGAGACCGTCGCGAGCGGTCTCGATCATCCCTGGGCCATCGCCTTCCTGCCCGACGGGCGCCTGCTCGTTACCGAGCGTCCCGGCCGCCTGCGCGTCGTGACGCGCGACTGCCGGATTTCCGATCCGATCGACGGCATTCCGCGCGTCGCGGCGTCCGGCCAGGGCGGCCTGCTTGACGTCATCGTCGATCGCGATTTCGCGCAGAACCGCACGATCTATTTCTGTTTTGCCGATCCGGTCAGCGGCGGCTCGCGCACGGCGCTTTCGCGGGCGCGTCTCAGCGAGGACGCAACAAGACTCACGGACGTGCGCCCGCTCTTCCTGCAGGACGGTCCGCTGTCGCGCGGCCAGCATTTCGGCTGCCGCATCGTGCAGATGCCGGACAGCAATCTGATGCTGACGATGGGCGATCACTATTACGCGCGCGACGAGGCGCAGAATCTCGCCAACCACATCGGCAAGATCGTGCGCATCCGGCCCGACGGGTCGGTGCCGCCGGACAATCCCTTCGTGAACCGTGCCGGCGCGCGGCCGGAAATCTGGTCCTATGGCCACCGCAATTCGCAAGGCGCCGCGCTCAATCCTGCGACCGGCAAATTGTGGATGAGCGAACACGGCCCGCGCGGCGGCGACGAGATCAACATTCCGGAGGCCGGCAGGAATTACGGCTGGCCGGTGATCGGCTATGGCATCGACTATAGCGGCGCCAAAATCCACGAAGGCACGCACAGGCCGGGCATGGAGCAGCCGGTCGTGCAATGGACGCCGGTCATCGCAGCCTCGGGCCTGGCCTTCTATACCGGCGACCTGTTTCCCGCGTGGAAAGGCAATCTGCTCGCCGGCGGGCTGCGCTGCAATTGTGTCGTGCGGCTGCAGCTGGATGGCGACAGGGTCGTCCGTGAAGAACGCATCCCGATCGGCCAGCGCGTGCGCGACGTGCGCGCTGGACCGGACGGGGCTATCTGGGTCGCGACCGACGCCTCGAACGGGCAGATTCTGCGGCTGCTGCCCGCGCGCTGAGGCCTTTCCGGGTTCGCACGTTCAGCCCTCCTGCGCTCATGCCCGCGCTCGGCCGGATGCTGCGCCCGGTTTCACAGCGGACCGCGAAACACGAAGAATGCCCCGAGCGCGATGAAAGCAAATCCGATCGCGTAGTTCACGGTGAAGGCTTCCTTCAGATACACCACCGAGAAAACCGCAAACACGATCAGCGTAATGATCTCCTGGATCGTCTTGAGCTGCGCCGTCGTATAGACCGCGCTGCCGACGCGGTTGGCCGGCACCGCGAGACAGTATTCGATGAAGGCGATGCCCCACGACGCCAGGATGGCGAGCATGATGGGCGACTGCTTGAACTTGAGATGCCCGTACCACGCCAGCGTCATGAAGACATTGGAACCGATCAGGAGCAGGATCGGGGCAAGATGGGGCGAACCGAGAATCTGGGGCATGGCGGCGCTCTGCGGATCATTGTCAGGGAAGGGCGCTCGTCGATGCGCCCCGGCTGGGAGGATGGTACCCTAAGGCAATAGAACGCGATTCGAGCCGCGCATAGCGATGCGCCGCACCGGCGTCGCAATTTCACGTTAGCGTTGCTCGTCGTCCTCGGAGACTTTCATGCGTATGCTTATTCCGGTGGCCGCGGCGGCCCTGGGCCTTGCGCCCCTGTCCGTTTCTGCCCAGGCGCCAAAGCCGCAGGCGCCCGCCAAGCCGCAACAGCAGCAGGCCCAGAAGCCGCCCGCGCCGCCGCCGGTCGCGCCCGCCCGTCCTTACAAGCCCGTGGCGGTGAAGCTTCCGGTTCCCCTCGGCGACGAGAGCTTCGATGCCTTCCGCAAGGAGTTCGGTGCCATCGTGCAGAGGAAGGATCGCGCAGCGCTCGCAAGAATCGTCGCCAGCAATTTCTTCTGGGAGGTGGAAGACGGCGACAAGGCCGACAAGAAGAAGTCCGGCATCGACAACCTCTCCGCGGCGGTCAATCTCGCGGCCAAGGACGGCAGCGGCTGGGAGGCGCTGGCAAGCTTCGCCTTCGAGCCGACGGCGCAACCGATCCCCGACCGGGCCGGCGTGATCTGCTCGCCGGCCGATCCCGTCTTCAACGACGCCGAGCTGGAAGAGGTCGCCAAGGCGACAGGCACCGATCCCGGCGAATGGGGATTCCCGCTGTCCGACGGGGTGGAGGTGCATGCCGATGCAAAGCCGAAATCGCCGGTCACCGAGAAGCTCGGCATGTATTTCGTGCGCGTCCTGCCCGACATGATCCCGCCCGCTTCGGCCAGCGACATCCCCATGCTCAAGATCGTCCTGCCGTCCGGCAAGACCGGCTTCGTCTCGGCCGATACACTGGCTCCGCTCGGAGCCGACCAGATGTGCTTCATCAAGGAAGGCACGGCCTGGAAAATCGCGGGCTTCATCGGCGGCGACTGATGACTGCGCCTTCGCGCCATCCTGTTGACACGATGGCTGGGTAGCGCAGAACCATTCGATGCATCGCAGGGGACACGGCGAGCCGGGCCGCCCGC
>JACAEG010000339.1 GCA_013388965.1 Pseudorhodoplanes sp.
CCTCAGGGATCAGTCCTCGCCCGAATGTGGTTTACGCCGCGTTAACGAATGGTCGCGACCTCCCGAGCACCCGCGGAGAGGATCAGACCGGCCGTTTCGCCAGGTCCCGGAACGCATTGCCCCGCACCTCGAAATTCGGGAACTGGTCGAACGACGCGCAGGCCGGAGATAGCAGCACAACCGCGTCCGGCAAGGACGAGGCTGCCGCGTCGCGCGCCGCGGCAGCGGTGGCGCGGTCGAGCGTCTCCACGATCTCGAAGGGCACGCGGCCTTCAATCGTCTGGGCAAAATCCCTGGCCGCCTCGCCGATCAGATAGGCCTTGCGGATCTTCGGGAAATACTCCGCCAGCGTCGTAATACCGCCCGCCTTCGGCCGCCCGCCGGCGATCCAGAAAATGTTGTCGAAGGAAGCCAGCGCCTTCTCAGTGGAATCGGCGTTGGTCGCCTTGGAATCGTTGATGAACAGCACGTTTCCCCGCCGCCCGACCTCCTCCATGCGGTGCGCAAGTCCGGGAAAGGTCTTCAGCCCGGCGCGGATCGCATCGTCGGATAGCCCGAGCGAGGAGCAAGCGGCGAAGGCCGCGAGCGCATTCTGGGCATTGTGCATGCCGCGCAGCGAGCCGATGCCGGCGAGATCGGCTATCTCCTCGGCGTCCTTGCCGGAGACGCGATAGAGATGGGTCTGGCCTGCGATATAGCCGTGCGGCACCAGCGCCCGCGTCGAAATCCGGATCACCTTGCGGCCGGACGCCTCGATCCCGTCCGCGGCCGCGCGCCCGAACTCGTCGTCGACCCCGACGATCGGGAATGTCGCGCCGGCCGGCACGCGCGTCTTGATGCGCGCGTAATTCTCGATCGTGCCATGCAGGTCGAGATGATCGGGCGACACATTGAGCATGATTCCGGCCGTGACCTTGAGCGAAGGCGTCAGGTCGATCTGGTAGGACGACATCTCGATCACATGCGTGCGGGATTCCGCCGGCGGCGCGAGCGCGAGGATCGGCGTGCCGAGATTGCCGCCGATCTGGGTGTCCCGCCCGGCGGCCGCAAGAATATGTCCGGTCAGCGCCGTCGTGGTGGATTTGCCGTTGGTGCCGGTGATGGCAACGAACGGCGCGTCGGGCGCGCGCACGGCGCGCTCGCGCATGAACAATTCGATGTCGCCGATCACCTCGACGCCATGCGCCCTGGCTTTCTCCACGGTCCAGTGCGGCTTGGGATGCGTCAGCGGCACGCCCGGCGCCAGCACGAGCGCGGCGAAGCTCGACCAGTCGGCGGAATTCAGATCGACGAGGGGAAGGCCCGCCCCGGTCGCGCTTTCGCGGCCTTTCTCGGAATCGTCCCATGCAGCGACGTCCGCGCCGCCGGCCAGCAAGGCCTTCGCGGCGGAATTCCCCGATGCGCCGAGCCCGAAGACCGCGACGCGCCTGCCCTTGAACGTCGTGATGGGAGTCATTGTTTCGTCATTGCCGGGCCGATGCCTTGCGTCGGGCCCCGGCAATCCGTCTTATCGCAGCACGATGGATGCGCGGGTCGGGCCCGCCCATGAGAAATCTGGACAGACCGGTCAGCATTTGCCCTAGCGCAGCTTCAGCGTCGAAAGCCCGATCAGCGCAAGCACGATCGAGATGATCCAGAACCGGATCACGATCTGCGGCTCGGTCCAGCCCTTCTTCTCGTAGTGGTGGTGGATCGGCGCCATCATGAAGACGCGCTTGCCGGTGAGGCGAAACGAGACCACCTGCACGATCACCGACACCGCCTCCAGCACGAACAGCCCGCCGATAATGGCGAGCGCGATCTCGTGCTTGGTCGCAACCGCGATCGTCCCGATCATGCCGCCGAGCGCGAGCGAGCCGGTATCGCCCATGAAGATCGAGGCCGGCGGCGCATTGAACCACAGGAAGCCGAGTCCCGCCCCGATCACGGCCCCGCACAGCACTGCCAGTTCGCCGGTGCCGGCGACATAATGGATGTTCAGATAATCCGCGAATACCACGTTGCCGGCGAGATAGGCGATCAGCCCGAAGCTGAGCGAGGCGATCATCACCGGCACGATGGCAAGACCGTCGAGACCGTCGGTGAGGTTCACCGCATTGCCTGCGCCGACGATGATGAACGCGCCGAAAATCACGAAGAACCAGCCCAGGTTGATGACCATGTCCTTGAAGAAGGGAAACACCAGCGAGGTCGCAGAGGCCGGACGGCCGAGCTGCGACAGCGCGAGGCAGGCCAGCAGGGCGACCGCGGCTTCCAGGCTGATGCGCATGCGGCCGGAAAAGCCGGTGTCGCTCTGCTGCTTGGTCACCTTGAGATAGTCGTCGTAGAAACCGATAGCGCCGAAGGCGAGCGTCACGCCGAGCACGATCCACACATAGGGATTGGACGGATTGGCCCAAAGCACCGTCGAGAGCGTTACGCCCGAGAGGATCATCAGGCCGCCCATTGTCGGGGTGCCGAGCTTGCTCACGCGATGCGATTGCGGGCCGTCCTCGCGGATCGGCTGGCCGCGGCCCTGTTTCAGCCGCAGCATGTCGATGATCGAGGAGCCCGAGAGAAAAACGAAAACCAGCGCGGTCATCATGGCGCCGCCGGTGCGGAACGTGATGTAACGGAAGATATTGAGCGCGGAGAATTTGTCGGCGAACTCGATCAGCCAATACAGCATGTTACGCGCGCGCAAACGCCCCCTGCTCCGACCCGTCCGCCCTGAACGCGCGTTCCAGCGCCTTCACGAGCGGCCCCATCCGCGATCCGTTCGAGCCCTTGACCATGATGGCATCGCCGCCCCGGATCGCCTCGATCACTTTCGGCTCGAGACCCTTCGAGGTTTCGGAATACCCGCCCCGGCGTTCGGAGGGAAGAGCCTGCCACAGGCTGTGCATGGCGGGCCCGGAGCAGAAGACCAGATCGATGCCATTGGCAACGATCGGATCGACGAGTTCGGCATGCAGAATGTCGGATTTATCCCCAAGCTCAAGCATGTCGCCGAGCACGGCGACACGGCGTCCACCGGCACCGACCTGGGACTGGCCGAGCAAGGCGAGGGCCGCGCGCATGGAAACGGGATTCGCGTTGTAGCTTTCGTCGATCAGCAGCGCCGCCCCACCCGGCAGCGCCAGCGTCGCGCGCGAGCCGCGCCCGGCAGGCGGCGCAAGATCGGCAAGCGCCAGCGCGGCCAGCGCAAGATCCGCGCCCGCGAGTTTTGCGGCGGCCAGCACGGCAAGGGAATTCATCACGAGATGGCGCCCCGGCGCGCCGAGCTTGTAGGTGCCCTCCTCGCCGAGAATGGATGCGCGCACCGTCGAGCTTTCCGGCTGCAATGCGCAGTCGAGGAGGCGCGCGTCCGCCTGGGCGTGCGCGCCGAACGATAGGATGCGTGCGAGCATCGCCTCGCGCGCGCGCAGCGCCAATTGCTCGAAGAACTCGTTGTCGCGCGGAAGCACGGCGGCCCCGCTTGCATCCATCCCCTCGAAGATTTCCGCCTTGGCATTGGCAATCGCCGCAAGCGAGGGAAAATATTCGAGATGCACCGGCGCGATGCTGGTGATGATCGCGATCTGCGGGCGCACCAGCTGCGACAGCGGGCCGATCTCGCGGGCATGGTTCATGCCCATCTCGAAGACGGCATAGCGCGCATCGGCGGGGCAGCGCGCGAGCGAGAGCGGCACGCCCCAATGATTGTTGTAGGAGGCCGCGGAGGCATGCGTGCGCCCCTGCCGCGACAGCACGAGATGGAGGGCCTCCTTCGTCCCGGTCTTGCCGACCGAGCCGGTCACGCCGATCACCGCCGCCTGCGAGCGCGCGCGCGCCGCGCGGCCCAGGTTGCGCAACGCCTCCAGCACGTCGTCGACAACGAGAAGCGGCGCATCGCGCCCGAACATCACGCGCTTGTCTTCGACGACCACCGCAAGTCCGGCTCCGGCCGTCAGCGCGGCATCCACGAAATCGTGCCCGTCGCGCTCGCCCGCGATCGCAAAGAAGGCATCCCCCGGCACAAGCGTGCGGCTGTCGATCGACACGCCGGTGACGCCGTCCGGCAGCCCGCCCTCGCGGCGCGCCGACATCGCCTGCGCCATCGCCTCCACGGTCCAGAGCGGGCGGTCGGTCATGCCTTCAGGTCCCCCAGAGCCGCCGCGACCGCCTCGTGATCGCTGAACGGCAGCGTTCGCTCACCCACGATTTGGCCCGTTTCATGGCCCTTGCCGGCGATCAGCAGCACGTCGCCTTTCTGCAGCGCCGCGATCGATTGCCGGATCGCCTCGCCGCGGTCGCCGATTTCGGTCGCAAAGCGCGCGCCGCGCAGAATGGCGGCGCGGATCGCAGCCGGGTTCTCGCTTCGCGGATTGTCGTCGGTGACCACAACCTTGTCAGCCTTGTCGGAGGCGATGGCGCCCATGATTTCCCGTTTTCCCGGGTCGCGATCGCCGCCGCAACCGAACACGACCACGAGTTCGCGCCGGACATAGGGGCGCAGGGCATCGAGCGCCTTGTCCAGCGCGTCGGGCTTGTGGGCGTAATCGATGAAGATCGGCGCCCCGTTGAAATCGCCAACCTGTTCGAGACGCCCCCGGGCGCCCTGCAGGTTCTCCAGTGCGGGAAAGACCTTGGCCGGATCTCCGCCCGTCATCAGCGCGAGACCTGCTGCGACCAGCGCATTCTCCACCTGGAAGGCCCCGACCAGGGGCAAGCGTAGCGAATATCTCCGCCCGGCATGGTCGAGCGTCAGCCTTTGTGCATTTCCGTCAATTGTGGCCTCGATCAATCTGATCCCGTGGCCGGTTCGTCCGACCGTGAGCACGCGCAGCCCGCGCACGCGCGCTGCGTCGATCACCTTTTTCGATTCCGGGTGGTCGTTCGCAACCACCGCGCTGCCGCCGGTCGTGACCAGTTCCTCGAACAGCCGCAGCTTGGCATTCAGATAGGCTTCGACACTCGGATGATAGTCGAGATGGTCGCGGCTGAGATTCGTGAAGGCGCCGGCTGTGATCCGCACGCCGTCGAGCCGGTACTGGTCGAGGCCGTGTGAGGACGCTTCCATCGCGAGATGCGTGACGCCGTCGGCCGAGAGGACCTCGAGCGTGCGGTGCAGTTCAATCGGATCGGGCGTCGTCAGCGAGCCATAGACCTCGCCTCCCGGCCACACGACGCCGACGGTGCCGACGCTGGCGGCGGCGTGACCCAGCGCTTGCCATATCTGCCGCGTGAAGGCGGCAACCGAGGTCTTGCCGCTCGTGCCGGTCACGGCGACGACCGTGCGCGGCTGGCGCGGAAACCATTTCGCCGCGACCAGGGCAAGCGCGCGCCGCGCATTCGGCACTGCGACGAAGGCGATCGTGAGCGGAATGTCCGCGGGCTTGCGCTCCGCCATCACCGCCGCGGCGCCCGCGGCCACCGCCTCCGGAATGAACCGCAGACCATCCGTCTTGTTGCCCGGCACCGCCACGAACAGGTTGTCCGGCTTCACCCTGCGGCTGTCGGCAGTGATGCCGGTGATCTCGATGTCGCCGTCCGCCGCCTGAAGGCTTTCTCGTGGCACGAGGTCACGCAGTTTCATGAAATTGATGCGTCTTTCGATCCGTCATCTTGAGATACCCGCGTCGGCGGGCCTCAGGGATGGCGGCCAGGGCGGGCAATCAGAGGCTTAACGAATGCCCGACGTGGCCGCAAGGATCAGGCTGTCGGCGGGAGGCATATTGAAACGCGGCGAGACGCCAAGCATCGGCGCGATGCGCTCCACCACCGCACCGGCGGTTGGCGCCGCGTTCCATCCGGAAGTCGCATAGCCGTGCGTTTCCTTGGTCGGCTGCGGCTCGTCGAGGATGATGGTGACGAGATAGCGTGGCTGGTCGCTCGGAAACACCGCCATGAAGGTCGTCAGCAGCCTGGTCTTGGAATAGCGGCCATTCACGACCTTTTCCGCGGTGCCGGTCTTTCCTCCGACATAATAGCCGGGAATGTCGACTTTTCGCGCGGACCCTTTCTCCGCATTGAGCCGCATCAGGTAGCGCATACGGTCGCTAGTTTCCGGCTTGACCACCTGCTGGGCGAGTTCCAGCGCCTCGCTTTCGCTGCGCTTGAGGAAGGTCGGCGGAATGAGCTTGCCGCCGTTCATCAGCGCGCCGACCGCCATCACGGCCTGCAGCGGCGCCACCGAGAGCCCGTGGCCGAAGGCGATGGTGACGGTATTCAGCTCGCCCCAGCGCTTGGGCACCAGCGGCTCGGCGCTCTCCGGCAATTCCGTGCGCAGCCGGTCGAGCTGCCCCATCTTTTTGAGAAACGCCTTGTGCCCATCGACGCCGACCGCCATCGCCATGCGGGCCGTGCCGATATTGGACGAATAGGTGAAAATTTCGGGTACGGTCAGAACGCGCTTCTGCGCGTGATAGTCGCTGATGCTGAACTTGCCGTAGCGCAGCGGCATCCGGGCATCGAATGAGGAGGACAGAGTGGCCTTGCCGCTGTCGAGCGCCATCGCCACGGTGAGTGCCTTGAAGGTCGAGCCCAGCTCGTAGACGCCGGTCGTCAGGCGGTTGATGCGCGTCGGATCGAGCGCCTGCCGCGGATCGTTGGGGTCGTAATCGGGCACCGAGACCATCGCGATGACCTCGCCGGTGCGCACGTCCGTCACGAGGCCGGCGGCCGCGACCTTCACCTTGAATTTCTCGCGCGCCGCCACAAGCTCGTCGCGCAAGGCATGCTGCACGCGCAGATCGACGGCCAGTTCCACCGGCTTCTGCATGCGGTCGGTCGCAAATCCCAGCATGTGCAGATCGGCAAGCCCCCGAGAATCGAGCCACTTCTCGATTCCCGCAATGCCCTGGTTGTCGACATTCACGTGCCCGATCAGATGCGACACCACCGGGCCATTGGGATAGATGCGCCTGTTCTCGGTGGTAAAGCCGATTCCCGGAATGCCCAGTCGATGAATGGCCTGTTGCTGTTTCGGCGTGATTTCGCGCTTCAGCCACGCAAACCCCTTGCCGGAGGACAGCCGCGCGCGCGTCTCCCTGGCGTCGAGGTCTGGCAGCGTTGCGGTCAGCAATTCCACCGCCTCGTCGACATCGATGATCCGGCGCGGCTCTGCAAACAATGAGGGCATGCGCACGTCGGTGGCGAGGATTTCGCCGTTGCGGTCGAGAATGTCGGGCCGCGCCGTTGCGACTGCGTCGCGCCCGGCCATGCGGCGCTCGGCATGCTGGTCGTGCGCGAGCCCGAACATCACCAGCCGTCCGGCGATGATAAGATAGATGACGGCAAATGCCGCGATTGCGAGGCCGACGCGCGCGCGCGCCTTCACCGAGCGGTCGATCCGGGAGCCATACAGAAGGCGCGTCAGCAACCCGGGCTTGCCAACGCCGTCAGGCGTGGGATGAGACAGCTCCTTCACGGCCTTATCCCCGCCGATCCCACGCTGCCGATCGGAGCGGGATCTCCGATCGCGTCGATCATGCCGCCGATCGGGTCGGCGTCGGGCCGAGGCGCCGCCGGGCGTTCGGGCAGCTTGTCAAGATTGTCGATCTTGACGGCCTCGAGCGGCCTGAGACCGAGGTGGCGCTGCGCGAGCCCCTGGATGCGTGCGGGCGTGTCGAGCCTCGACCATTCCGCGCGCAGCATGGCGACCGCGTCCCGCTCGCGGCGCAGTTCGCCGCGCAGCTTGGCCAGACGTTCGGCCTGCAGCGCCGAATCGAGCTTGATTTCGTAGACCCAGACGGCAGCCCCGACCAGAAGCCCGATCATCAGGATATGCAGGAGCCGCATCTCAGGTCTCCTGCATGATCGAGGAGAGATCGGGCAGGCGCGGCAGCAGGCCGGCGGGCAAGACTTTGCGCGCAGGGGCCTCGGTGCGCGCGGCCGCCCGCAGCTTGGCCGAACGGGCGCGCGGATTGCGCGCGTTTTCCTGCTCGTCCGCGACAACAGGCTTCTTCGTCAGAACCTCGAAGGTCGGCGGATTGCGCGCGATGTCCGGCGCATGGCGGGAGACGGATCGACTCGCCTCTCCCACCAGAAATGTCTTCACGATGCGATCTTCGAGCGAATGAAAGGATACGACGACGAGACGGCCGCCGGGCTTGAGAATCCGCTCGGCGGCCAGGAGACCCCGGGCGACCTCCCCGAGTTCCTCGTTCACGAAGATGCGCAGCGCCTGAAAAGTCCGCGTCGCCGGATGGATTGCGCCCGGACGGGCGCGCACGACACGTCCGACAATCTCCGCCAGCGCGAGCGTGGTTCGGATCGGTGCCCTGGCCCGTTCCCGCACGATGGCGCGCGCGACCGCGCGGGCATGCCGCTCTTCCCCCAGCAACGCGATAATGGCGGCGAGATCGCGATCGCTGGCCTGCGCGATCACGTCCGCCGCGCTCGGGCCGTCGCGTCCCATGCGCATGTCGAGCGGGCCGTCATTGCGGAAGGAGAAGCCGCGCGCGGCATCGTCGAGCTGCATCGAGGAGACGCCGAGATCGAGCACGACGCCATCGACAGAGTCGTGACCGCTGTCGCGCGCGATCGTGTCGAGCGCGGAAAAGCGATCCTGCACGAGTTCCAGCCGGCCGGAATAGCGTTCGATGAGACCCGCGCCTGCCGCGATCGCAGCCTGATCGCGGTCGATGCCCAGCACCTTGCAGTTTGCTGAATCGAGAATGGCGCGCGAGTAACCGCCTGCGCCGAAAGTCCCGTCAATATAGATGCCGCCGTCCCGGACGTTCAGGAATGCGAGCGCGGGGGCGCAGAGCACGGGAATGTGACGAGCCGGTCCGCCAGCGACAGCAGGAGACCCGCCGTCGCTGCCCGTCATCGTTCCCGTGCTCCTTGCGGTTTGCCCGCCGCATGCTGGGTTCCCACCCGCTTGCGCAGGGAGCGCAGCAGTCCGGTGGCCTCGGAAAGCTGCGGGCCAAGCTGGTCGGGGGCCCAGATCTGGAATTTGTGGCCAAGGCCGATGAACGCGACGGCGTCCATGATCCCGGCATGATCCTTCAGCGTGTCGCTGAGCGTGACGCGACCTTCGCCGTCCATCTTCAGGAATTCGCTGGTCCCGTAGAGAGCCGTGGAAATCTGCTCGCGCTCCTCGGAGAATTGAGGGAAGCTCTCGACCAGTTGCTCGATCTCGGAGAGCAACGCCTTGCCGCCCGCTTCGAGCGCCGGCCGGTCGGGAGAGAGAAAGCAGTATGGTCCCTCGAAGCCGTCGCGCGACAGCACCGCGCGGAAGGGAGCGGGAATCGAGACACGTCCCTTGGCGTCCAGCTTCAGGATGAATTGCGAATAGAACCGGTCCATGTCGCCCGTCGAGCCGGTTTGGGACTAGATGGGCTATCATGGGATAATATGGGCGTCAATGGAACCTCGGCCGGCCACCGGGCGGCCCCCGAACTTCCATTGAGCGTGCGGATGCTTAACAAAGCGTTGCGCGGGCCCGCTCGCCCCCGAGAATAAATTCCGATCCGGGTTCCATCCCGCGCGGGGAACTCGACCTTATTCACCGGCAGACCAGGAACTGCGCAGGGGGCGAGACGTTAGCCATCTGAGCGCGGCGCGCGGTGGCGGCGCGCGAACGCTTTCCCATTTTCGAAGGAGGCTACAATGCTGAAAAAGTTGATGCTTACGACCGCGATTGGCGGTCTGATGATGAGCGGTGCGATCGCCCAGACAACGCCACCGAACACCTCGACGAACGCACCTGCGGCCGCGGCGCAGGCCACGCCGGGCACCGCGACAGTGACGATGCAGACGTCCGACCAGATGCTTTCGTCGAAGTTCATCGGCACCGATGTCATCGGTGCGAACGACGAGAAGATCGGCGATGTCAGCGACATCCTGTTCGATCGGAACGGCATGATTCAGGCCTATGTCGTCGGCGTCGGCGGCTTCCTCGGCATCGGCGCCAAGGATGTCGCGATCGAGCCGAAGTCGTTTCAGATCGTGAAGGGCGAGAACAACTCGGCGGACAAGCTTCGGCTGTCCATGACCAAGGACCAGCTTCAGCAGCACGCCGAGTTCAAGCCCTATGAGGCTTCGCGCTCCACCACCGGCAGCGGCACGTCGGGCGCAATGGCTCCGCGCCCGGCCGGAAGCACCGCTCCCGCGCGCTAACGGCGGACGACTTGTGAACAGCGGCCCGGCCTTGCCGGGCCGCTTCGTTTACGGCCCGGTCGCCATCGGGCATGATGGGGCATGCCTGCCCTCTTCAAGCCGGATTCGTCGCTCGTTTTCGATCTTGTCGCTTCGCCCAACCACGGCGAGCGCGCCGCCGGGCGGAAACCGGACATGATCCTCCTGCATTATACCGGCATGCCGGATGCACAGGAGGCGCTGCTGCGCCTGTGCAGCGAGGGCTCCGGCGTCTCGTGCCATTACATCGTGATGGAGGACGGGCGCGTGATCCAGTGCGTGCCGGAGAGCCGTCGCGCCTGGCACGCCGGCGAGAGCTATTGGGCGGGCGAGACCGATATCAATTCCTGCTCGATCGGCATCGAGATCGCCAATCCGGGTCACGACAACGGCTATCCGGACTTCAGCAAGAAGCAGATCGCGGCGGTGATCGCGCTCTGCCGCGGCATCGTGATTCGCCACAACATTCATCCGCAGCGCGTGCTCGCCCATTCGGACGTGGCGCCCAGCCGCAAGATGGACCCGGGCGAGAAGTTTCCCTGGGAGGAACTGCATCGTGCGCGCGTGGGACATTGGGTCAGACCGGTTCCGATCATGCCGGGGCCGGACTTCACGCTCGGCGATCGCGGCGAGATCATCCAGCTGTTCCAGAAGCAGCTTGCGGCCTATGGCTATTTCGTCCCGGTCAATGGCGCATTCGATGTTGCGACACAGGACGCCGTGATGGCTTTCCAGCGCCATTTCCGCTCCAGCCAGGTCGACGGCGTGATGGATTCCTCCACCATGATGACCTTGAATGCGCTGATCCAGTCGGTGCCGGCCTATACGCCGCCCGCGCCGCCGACCGTTCCGGAGATTGCGGCGCCGCGCGCAGCCAAGCCGGCCCGCGCCGAGGAGCCTGCGGAGATTCCGCCGCCACCCGACCCGGTTGCGTTCGCGGCAAAGCTCGCCGCCGAACTGGCGCAGGAATTCCGGCTGAAAGACGTCGAGGATCTGCCCGAACTCGAGCCGGAAACCGACATCCCGCCGGCGCCCGCTGCCGCTGCGGCTCCCCCTGAAAAGCCGGCCGTGCCGCCGGCGGTGGCGGCCGACCTGGACACCGTGCGCGAGGTCGAAGCCTTCATCCGGATGCACATCCGCGAGGCGCGGACCGAAACCGAGACGGTCACTGCGGAGGACATCGAGATCGTCGAGGCAGCGGATGAGGAGCCGGCGTCAGCTTCTCCGGCTGCCGCTGAGCAGGCCGAGACCCCTCTCGCGGCGCCGGAGCAGGCCGCCGCGCCGAGGTCCAAAGCGCCCGAGGAGTCCTGGCCGGAGCCGGAGGACGAGGTCGATCCGGCCGACGTCATGGTGTTCGAGCCCAAGCGGAAACCGAAACCGACGAAATCATAAACATCCAGGCTTGACGCCCCCGGCGCGGAACCCCATTCCTACGGCGTCAGTCGGCCGGACGGCCGCTCCGGCAAGCTCCGAAAGGAGGCCGGGGAGGAAAGTCCGGGCTCCACGGACAAGCGGTGCCGGATAACGTCCGGCGGGGCGTTTCGCGCAAGCGGACAAGCCTCAGGGACAGTGCCACAGAGACTGAGACCGCCGCGCGGCGTAGCGTCAGGCGCGGCAAGGGTGAAAAGGTGCGGTAAGAGCGCACCGCGCCTGCGGCAACGCAGGCGGCACGGCAAACCCCACCGGGAGCAAAACCGAATAGGAACGGTGCGAGGCGCAAGTCTCAGGCCTGTCCGGCCCAGCCGTTCGGGTAGGTTGCTTCAGGCGCCGGGCAACCGGCGTCGCAGAGGAATGGCCGTCACGTGCGGCGCCGTTCGCGGCGTCGCGCCATACAGAACCCGGCTTACAGGCTGCCTGACATGTGTTGAGGGGCGTCCGGCGCGACACGCCGGGCGCCCCGCCGCTTTCGGACAGCAAGCTTGCCGCATTTCCGCGAATCGCGCGGGTCGCTCTTAACAAAATCTCAAACGGCGTCAGGCAGGGTGGTTCGCATCCCCGCGCCATTGTTCGGTCGCGTGCGACGCCGGGAGTTGTCATGGCCGTTCTGGAAGGCGTTCAGGCTCATGCTCACGATCCGAGCGGCACATGCCGCACCTGCGGCACCAGCATCCCCTTGTCGGATCTGATCCTGGAGAAATTCTGCCGCTGCTATTATTGCGGCAAGGCCAACCCCTTCGGAGCGAACTGGAAGACCGTTCTGCCTCCTGCCGTTGTGCTCGCCGCGCTGGCGATGCTGACGACCTGGTGGAAGCAGGCTCTGCTGTAGCGGCCGTCGGCGGCGCGGGTCCGCATATGAGCGTCCGGCACGCGCCATATTGGTCACGGGATGCCTTGCCCGCGCGCGCGCCGGATTGTCTCGCACCGCCCGCCGATATTGCGCCGGACCGAAGAAATCTCGGCTACCTCCTCGGCTTCATTGGCGTCGCCATCTTCGCCGGTTCACTGCCTGCAACACGGCTGGCCGTGGCCGCGCTCGATCCCTGGTTCGTCGCCTCCGCACGCGCCGGCATGGCCGGGCTGTGCGCGCTGCTTCTTCTGGCGGCGCTGCGCAGGCCGCTGCCGCCCAGGGACGCCTGGCCGAGAATCCTCATCATCGCGCTCGGCGTGGTGTTCGGCTTTCCGCTTTTCTCTGCGCTCGCCATGCAGACGGTTCCCGCCGCGCATGGCGGCGTCGTGCTCGGCATCCTGCCGCTCGCAACGGTTGCCGCCGCCGTGGTGATGACGAAGGAAAAGCCGGCGCTCGGCTTCTGGATCGCCGCCGTGATCGGCGCGGCTCTGGTGGTGGCCTTCGCCGTCGCGCGCGGCGGAACCTTTGCATTGTCCGAGGGAGACGCGCTGCTGATCCTGGTGATCATTTCGGGTGCGGTCGCCTATGCCGCCTCGGGATCGCTGACGCGCGAAATGCCCGGCTGGGAAGTGATCAGCTGGACGCTTGTCGCATCGCTGCCGCTCTCGCTGCTCGGATGCTGGCTGACCTTCCCGGCAAATGCCGGATCTGTCCCGGCCGAAGCGTGGCTCTCCGTGATCTACTCGGCGGTGTTCGCCCAATGGATGGGATTCTTCTTCTGGAATGCGGGGCTCGCGATGGGCGGCATCAGCCGCGTCTCGCAGGTCCAGCTTCTGCAGCCTTTCGTGACGGTCGCGCTGGCCGCGCTCGTCAACCGCGAGAGCGTCGATCTGCAGACCATCCTGTTCGCCGCGGCCGTCGTCGCCACCGTGGCGGTCGGCACGCGGATGCGTGTGGTGTCCCGCTGAATGAATCGGGCGCCCGAAGGCGCCCGATCCCTGCCAATATTGCGTTTGACGTCACATCTTCTTGTAGTTCGCCACGATCGCCTCTCCGTCGGGGCCCGCGCGCTTGAGCCAGTCGGCGGTGAGCTGGTCGCCGATCTTCTTCAGGTCGCTCTTGAGCTTGTCGCTCGGCGGCTGAACCTTCATGCCCTTGGCGGCAAGCTGGTCGGTGTACCACTTGGCCTTCTCGGCCCAGTTTTTCCAGCCGCGCTCCTCGGCGGTCGCCGCAGCCTTCAGGATCGCGTCCTGCGTCGGCTTGTCGAGCGCGTCGAACACGGCCTTGTTGACGAAGGTGATGTTCTTCGGGATCCAGGCCTGGGTGTCATAGTAATGGGTCAGCGTCTCCCAGATCTTGCTGTCGTAGCCGGTCGCGCCCGAGGTCATCAGCGAATTGACGACGCCGGTCGCGAGTGCCTGCGGCAATTCGGCCGCCTGTACGGTCACCGATTGCGCGCCGACGAGTTCGCCGATGCGCGCGGTGCCGGGATTGTAGGCGCGCCACTTCAGGCCCTTCATGTCCTCTGCGGAGTTGATGTCCTTCTTGGCATAGAGGCCCTGCGGCGCCCACGGCACGGCGAACAGAAGCTTCAGGCCCTGGGAATCAAGCTTCTTCTCGATCGCAGGCTTCGATGCGAGATACAGCTTCTTGGCTTCCGGGAAGCTTGTCGCCAGGAACGGCACCACGTCGATGCCGAAGACCGGGTCTTCGTTCTCGTGCAACGAGATCAGGACTTCGCCGATCTGCGCCTGGCCGGTCGCAACCGCGCGCTTTATTTCCGGCGCCTTGAACAGCGACGCCGCCGGATGAACGGTGATCTGCAGCTTGCCGCCGGTCGCGGCTTCGACGTCCTTGGCAAAGGCCGAGAGATTCTCCGTATGCGGATTGTCGGCCGGATAGGCCGCCGGCAGGTTCCATTTGGTCTGGGCCTGGGCCGGAGCCGCCGCACAGACGGCTAGGCCGAGCACGGCGAATGCAAGTGTCGGATAGTGCTTCATGGCTGAACGCCTCGTTGTTGATACATCAGTCTGGAAAGGCCATTCGCGGCAGAACCATCACGATATCAGGAAATGCCGTGATGATGGCAACTGCCACGACGAGAAGGAAAAAAAACGGCAGCGAGGCCCGCGCCACCGTATTGGAATCGTGCCCGCTCATGGTCTGGAGCACGAACAGATTGAAGCCCACGGGCGGCGACACTTCCGCCATTTCCACCACCAGGACAAGGAATATTCCGAACCAGACGAGATCGAACCCCGCCTGCTTGATCATCGGGATGACGATGGCGGTCGTGAGCACGATCATCGAGATGCCGTCGAGCGCGGCCCCGAGCACGATATACATTACCGTCAGCGCGGCGATCAGCGCATAGGGGGACAGGTGGAAGCTGTCGACCCATCCCGCTAGCGCGGCCGGGATGCCGGTATAGGCCATCGAGGTCGACATGTATGACGCACCGGCGAGAATGAGCATGATCATGCAATTGACGCGCGTCGCGCCCATCACGCTTGCCCATAACGATTTCCAGCTCAGCGCGTCATGCCACCAGGCGATGGCGAGCGAGCCGAGCACGCCCCAGGCGGCGCATTCGGTGGCGGTCGCCCAGCCCATGAGCAGCGAGAGGAAA